>JASFJY010000420.1:0-3987 GCA_050119415.1 Chromatiales bacterium
GATCTTGTCCGCTTTGTTGCTCAGCCTCTGGGTGGGATCGAGCGGCGGGCTGCATCTGGACGGGCTGGCCGACAGCGCTGATGCCTGGATGGGGGGGTATGGAGACCGTGAGCGAACCCTCGCCATCATGAAAGACCCCTGCAGCGGTCCCATCGCTGTCGTGGTGCTGGTATTGATGCTGCTGCTCAAGTTCACCGCCATTGAGCGTCTGATCTCACAGCAAGCGCTGGTGCCGCTGATAGTGATTCCGCTGCTCGGTCGCACCGCCCTGGTGGCCCTGTTTCTGACCACCCCTTATATCAGGCCGGGCGGGCTCGGCACATTACTGGCGAAGCACATGCCACGAGGCGCGGCTCTTGCCGTGATCATCGGGGTTGCGGTCCTTGTGATGGCGTGGCCAGGCCGGACGGGAATCCCTCTGTTGTTCGCCGCGACAGTCTCATTTGTGTTCCTGCGCTGGCTGATGTTGAAGCGTCTCGGCGGTACCACCGGCGATACCGCCGGTGCGCTGCTTGAATTAACGGAAACCCTCATGTTGGTGACTGCCGTTGTATTCGGCGGAGTTTGACAGGGCTGTCTAAGAGCTTCCCGGCATCACCCCCTGAAAAAGATGCAAATAACGGCCATGAGTGCGGTGCATGGAATTCGTCAGATGCGACAGTGAGCCAATTGTCAGTCTTTTGGTTTGGCGATGTATTCACACTGGGGCAGGAAACTGCCGACATCCGGGTAGTCATGTGTTACACAGGTCCATTCTGAGATTTCGCCATTTTTCATCAATGGCAGATAATACAGCACGCCACCATCTACTCCTGTACGCTCATCGAGTTCGGCACGGATGGCGCCGCTTTGTTCGAAACTCAGGTTACGAACCGCGGATCCCTGCATGAGTTCTGGTCGCGGCGAAGGGTTGTAGTGCCTATTGCCTAGTGCGAGAGCGATCTGCAATCTCTCTTTGTTTATTCGGCCCAATTCAACGACTATGCGGTAGGCGTTGATGAGGTGTTTCTTGTGTATCGCGTCTGTGCTCATGACCACAGAAAAAAATTCATAGGAGCCCAGCAGCAAAATGACAATGATGAGAAATCTGGAGATCGGGCGCATTGCTCAGAGCAACAGCTTGAGTTCTCTCAGGGCGACATCGATGGGGATGGCCCTCCCCTTGCCGTGGAGCGGGGCTGTAGTGATGCCGAGAACATTACCCTCTCTGTCGAACAATGGCGTGCCGTAGTTATGAGGCTGAAGCTGTAGGTCGTGATAGAGATAGCTCTGCCGGTCAGGTGTTAGGGAGGTGCCGATATAGTTTCCTCCCCGCACTTTGTCCCAGTGCATTCCTGTCAGCGCGAAGACCTTGTCGCCTTGACGCAACTTGCCCGGATTGCCAGGATTTATCTTGTGACAGCTCGGCTTGTCCAGGAGGACCAGAGAAAGGGGGTAGCGATCACTGGTTTCGATCAGCCTTGCATCAAATGAGTCCGGTCCTATGCGCGCGCTCAGTCTTGAATTTCGCTCAATCATATCCTGTGATAAATCGAGTTTTTTGTCTGCCACAGCCAGTTCTCTTTTGAGTTTGTCGACTTTTGATCTGTATTTGCCCAGCTTACGGTCGAAGTTCTTTTTGTCGCAGACTTTACAGCTGTTGACGAACTCAACTCGTTGCTCTTCATAGAGCAGTTCGGCCTCCTTGAGTCTGTCGGACAGGTTGTCGTACTCGAACTGTTCAACACTCTTGCGATTGGAATATTCAGATTTGCTCCTATCTGAAAGATCCTTGCCGAAAATGGCATGACATTGATTGCTTGTGAGAAAACCAAAGGTGGAGTAATCACCCAGGCGAACGAAGTTACTTGCCAGCGCTGTCAGTTTGGGTTGGCCGGGAGTCGGTACCCATTGCAGTTGTGTCCCATTGCGTTCCCAATATCCGGGGCCGGTGGTATCTTGCAGCCAGGGTGATCGTCTGGCGGGAGTGTGGTTATCCGCTTGGTCTGCCTCTAAACCGTTTGTATCTGAATCGGCAATCAGAAAATAGAGAACGGCAAAAAAAGCGACGAGGACGGCTCCGGCCGCGGAAAAGGTCAACTTGCGTTTTATCCTGTCTTCCCTTTCCCATTGCGCCATTTCCAGTTCCCGCTGACGCTGCGCCTGTTGGAAGTATTTCTCGAAGATAATCCCGCAGCCCTCGCAAGCGGTATCGAATCGGTTGTTGTGGCCACACTTCGGACAAATCATGATATTGATCCTGACTGCGATAACTACAAATCTAGTGACATCCTCAGGGTGTCAATGGCTCATCGGCCGATTGACCATCCGATCAAAAATGATGGTCGGCTCTGTAACAGCCTGTCACTGACGAAGGGAGGGGGATATGAAGGCTTTGTCGTTGTGCAACAGATTGGTATAGAGGAGTGTTGCCGAGCGAGGATGCTGTAAAGAGATGGATTGTTGGCATGATGCAATCTTCCGTGAAAAGGAATATCAAAAATATCACAGTCAATGTCTGATGTCCTGCAAGCTGGGAAGAGGAATCCTATGCCAGCTTTTTAATAGGGATCACTGGCCGTCAGCCTGGATATTTCATAGGGGAACGAGTGTGAGATCGATCCCCCTGCCTCAGGTTTTAAACAATCCTTCCTGTCCGGATGGCGTTGAGCGCCAATATTGCGAGGGTGCTGTAACCTGGGCCCCGAGTTCAGCCGCCGCATGCCAGGGCCAGCGAGGGTTGTAGAGCATGGCGCGGGCCAGGGCTACCAGGTCCGCCTGGCCGGAAGCGACGATCTGCTCAGCTTGCTGGGGTTCGGTGATCAGGCCGACCGCGATGGTCGGCAGGCCGGTCTCACGCCGGATGCGTTCGGCGAAGGGCACCTGAAAGCCGGCTGCCGCCGGGATCTGCTGCGCCGGCGAAAGACCGCCGCTGGAGACGTGGATGAAGGCGCACTCCCGCTGTTTCAGCGCCTCGGCAAAGGTCAGGCTCTGGGTGATTTCCCAACCGCCTTCGATCCAGTCGGTGGCCGAGATGCGGATGCCGACGGGTACCTCGGGCGGGACCGCCTCGCGTACCGCCGCGTAGACTTCCAAGGGAAAGCGCAGACGCTTCTCGAGCGAACCCCCGTACTCATCTTCGCGGCGATTGGAGAGGGGCGACAGGAACTCATGCAGCAGATAGCCGTGGGCGGCATGAATCTCGATCACTTCGATGCCCAGCCGGTCGGCGCGGACGGCGGCGGAGACGAAGGCCTGGCGGATCTTGGTCATTTCCTCCCGATCCAGCGCGCAGGGCCGGCGTTCTCCGTCAGCCCAGGGCAGAGGGGAGGGGGCCTGAGTCTGCCAGCCGCCCTGCTCGATGGGCAGTTGGGCATGGCCGGCCCAGGGAATGGCGGTGGAGGCCTTGCGGCCGGCATGGGCCAGTTGGATGGCGATCGGCATGCGGGAATAGCTGCGCACGCCTTCGAGTACCCGCTCCAGGGCCCTTTCGTTGGCATCGGACCAGAGCCCGAGATCGCTGGGCGAAATGCGCCCTTGCGGTGTCACCGCGGTGGCTTCGATGAAGAGCAGGCCGGCGCCGGAGAGGGCCAGCTGACCGAGGTGGATCAGGTGCCAGTCAGTCGCACAACCCGCCACTGCCGAGTATTGGCACATGGGGGCGATGACGATACGGTTCTCGAGCGCTTGACTGCCAAGGGCGTAGGGGCTGAAGAGCTGGCTCATAGTGACTCCGAAGATGGTTGAGAGCTTGCAAGCAGATGGACTAAAGGCTAACTCGTACCTGGTTGCCTGGGTTAAAAAAAATCAAAACCCACTCGGGGATGATTGTCGTTGCAGGGACTCAATCGACGTTTTGAGCGCATCAGTCCAGACAGCATAGCCCATTGCATTGAGATGAATGCCATCACCGGTGTGATAGGTCGGTTTCAAGTTACCGTCATCAATGGACAATATTGCACCGATGTCGCAATAGACCCACTGCTTGTCTTCACCGGCTAACTGCTG
>JASFJY010000421.1:0-3978 GCA_050119415.1 Chromatiales bacterium
CGGATCTGTAATACTGTTGATGAAATCAAGGTAGTCTTGCGCGTCCAGGTCTTTATCCCGTATCAAACGGGCGATCACCTCAGTCACATAACTTTCCGTGTCGCGCAGCTTTATGCGGGCACTGGCCAAGCTACTACAGGCTGTTTTAGTGGCTCCAGATGACAATGCCATATTGTATTTATAGTAGTTTTTTATGTGGTTAATATTCGGTTTATAACACAGCCACTCCTGCGCTCGTGATTCCTGGGCTTTCTCTGGCGGTATCCCTTTTGAGGTGTTTTTCCACTGTTGGAACCACCAAGTAAAGTTCTTATTACCATTCCATCCTCGGCTTGGTGGTAGTATTTCAGCAATATAGTCAGGAACAGTAGTTATAAAATTTTTATTCAACCGTAAATCATGAAAAAACTGCCGATAATAGGTTTTATCGCTGAATGGGTTATTTTTAAATTTCGATTTTGACATTGTCGTTTTCGACAATGATTTAACTTCGACCCATTCTTCACCATTATCGGGCGCTTCCAGAACAATATCCACTCGGCGCTTATACGGCTCGCCTGGTGCTTGTTCCCCTTTTATCAGGTAATACGCCGGCCTTTCCTGCTCAACGCCCAATACTTTTGGCCCAACCTCAAGTTGATTCATAGCATGATAATAGGCTACTTGGCAGAGTTGGAAGATTGCCCCGTTTGCCTCGTCTTTATTGTTTGAAAATACGGCAGCAATCAAACTCAACAATTTACGTTCGTCGCCTACCTCCAAGCGCCTTGGCGTCGCATTATACTCTTCACTCAAATAGGCGATAGCGAATAGAACAAACCACCTGTTTACCCGCCATTTTTTGCTGTTTCGCAAAAATTGCCTTATTTTTGTACCGCCAACCGCCGCCATATATCTCACTGCATTGCCGCTTTTGAGAACCAGATTGCGCAGCGACTTATGTGCTTTTAAGGATCTGAACGCTTCTGTAACTTTTCTGGCCTTATCAGCCGGTATTTTAGAGCTGTACTTTTTGACGCGTCCAATGATTTTATTGGCAACCCGCTGTCTTTTGCTCAATGTCGCGGCATCGGCATTGGAGATAACCCAGCTCAGCGGATTTTGAACAAACCGCGCCTCTTCCTCGATAGGTAAATCTAAGCCTGTTAATTCGTCTATACCTCCTTCAAGCTTGACGGTATCCGCTATGACATCCACCCAAACCCATAAATCATCTTCATTCTCAATCGCGTTCATAATGAACTCGAACACTTCCGGGTCTTCGTATAACTCCAAACCTATCAGAACAAAGGGCAAAAGATTAGCCAGTTTATCCGTTTTTCCGCTGAGCCCTGCCTTAACCGCCGTTCCGATACTACCGGCAAAGTGGCGCGCCGCCGGAAACCGCGCAAAGCCGTCAACGAAGCGTTTCAGTGGCTTGAGCAATGGTTTTAACGGCTTGGCCACCGGCAGTATGGTTGCCGCACCCAACGACGCAAAGGCAAGCTTGCTGGCGCTGAAATTCTCCCAATCTTTATTCATCAAATACACTAACTGCCTGCCTATCTCGATGAAGTCTTCATAGGGTATCAGATAACCAACGCCACTCTTTACTCCATCCCAAACACCACCCCAGGTCCAGGCATAAGCTGTTGGCACCAAACCGTCGAGTGGGTTTTCTATGGTGTTGAATGCATAGGGCGATTGCGGCGATACGGTACTTAGGTATTTCAGCGCGATCTTCTGATAACCACGCTTAGTCAGTACCGAGATGTAGTTGCGCTCATCCCCTGATATCACAGCGATACGCAATGAGTCTAACAGACTTCCCGACTGCAGACCTCCCAAGTTGCCCAGGCTTTTGATGGTGAGCGTCTGGCTGCCTGCATCTATGGCCAGTTGGCTGGTTCCGTCTTCGAAGCTCACCAGCGGCTGACTGCTCCAGTCGTAGAGCCTGAATCCGCGCATCACCGCCTCTAGGCCGCCTAACTGGATGCCGATATTGCCTGTTGACAGTCCTCCGTCATCCGTATACGACAGTGTGCCTGTGATGGCCTTGCTGTATATCTGACCATCGACATAGAGTTCCATGACACCGTCGCTCACGCGCGTGGCGATCCGATGCCAAGTGTCTTGCGTGACACCGCTGGCGCTCAGGGAGTAGCTGTCTGTGTCGGTTTTTACCGTATAGGTTAAGGTGCCTCCACTGTAGGCGAGTTCGTACGCACCCTTTGCATGGGTAAGTATGCTTCCGTTGCCTCTCGGCTTGATATCCAGCCTGAATCCAATGTATTGGCCCAGGTTGAATTGGCTGTTGGCGTTGAGGCTGACTCGACTCGTTTGGGTAAACAGCGCACTGCGGCCCGCGCCTAACGGATGGTCTCTTACGACGGTTACCGCCTCGACCTTGGCGTTATTCAGCTGGTGCGCGTCCTCAAAGACAAGGTCACCATTGACTATCACCAGCTCGTTCATCGCCAGTGACACCATGGGTTCGAGATTGGGATCGGCCATATCGCCAATCGTGACCGTGGTGCCTGTTTCTGACCGCACATCCACTGTGCCTTGGGTTTCATAGCCAAGCGTGCTGGACACACCATAGGCGTCAAAGGTGATTTCACCGGCGCTCGATTCATCGCCAACCAGCATCGCGTCCAGGGCGTTGATGGTTTCCGCGCCACGGGAGCTGATGGTGTAGGCCAGATCCCCGCTGCCAACATAACCGACCTGAGCCACCCAGGTGCCTGTGTGTTCATTGAGCCCTGCGCTGTATTGTGCTTGCGCTATCCCAAGCCCGTTACTCAGTTGCTCTTGATTGGTGGCAAACAGGCCATTGGTCGCAGAGAAGCTGACGGGCACATCAACGGCAGGACTGCCGTCGGGCTTGGTGACGGTAGCCGTTAGGGTAACCGTCTGTTTTTTATATAAGTTGACCGTATCAGCCACCAACTCGACATTCAGGCCCTGTACCGACAGGTGTTCTTCCTTGCTGGCTTCTCCCGATGTTATGGTGATCAGCGCATCATCCACGGTGAATTCACCGCCAGCCAGCACGATATAGGCTTCACCATTGACCGTTTCCAGCTGTTGCTCTTTGATCAGAAAGCTATCTGTTATGTCGAAGTCGACGGCGGTTCCATCCTCGACCCGGTTGAAGTATTGATCATAGATCAGTACATCCAGCCGGACCTCGCCTTGATCCATGCTGACCGCCTGGCCGGATGTGGTAACAAAGATATGGCGTGGAGCGCCGGCCAGCACCTCCACCGTTTTCCATACCGCGCGCTCACCCGTTGACAATTCGACACTGATATCGGCCCTTGCGCCCTTGCCGTGGAGCATCATGAGCTTGTTATCGAATATCCCTGTCTCTTTACTTTCTTGGGTTGTTCTGTCAAAGCGGCCGTCTCCATCCGCATACCAGCGGATATGCACGGGCTCTTTTACCGCTTCGTCTCTGTAGGCGTAGCCGACAACCGTCGCCTTCATATCCACTTCGGGATTGTCGGCGGTCACGTACCACACTGAATCGGTTTGCTTTTCATAGCCGATGATAATCGGTTCTAGCAGCAGGTATTCAAACGCCCACTCCCACAACACATTCCCCGCATCGTTGTTGCTGAAGAGGCTCAAGGTAAGAAAGTCCTCCGCATCCAGCAGCGCCAGGTGATCGAGGTTTTCAAACGACACCGTCTGATCCGTACCAAAGGTAGCCAGCACTTCATCAGCCCCCAGGGCAAAGACAATCTCCTTGCCCAGGCTGTTTTCCGGGTCCGCCTCGGTGATGGCCGGGTCGCTGTAACCGAAGTAGTCGAGCGGCTGGTTGGGATTGACGGTGAGGTCGTAGATGAGTTCGGCCTGTTGGTCGCCGCTGGCGAACAGGGGGTTTTCCAGCGACAGGATGTTGGTGACTTCTCCTTCGGCGTCGGTGCGATTGATCGCGGCCATCTCAAGATCGAGCACACTGAACTGCATCTCGGGCCGATAGGGCCAGGCATA
>JASFJY010000422.1:0-3967 GCA_050119415.1 Chromatiales bacterium
TTCGGTAGCCGCGAGCTGCCGCTTTCCCTCATCATGACCATGGCATTGGGGACCGGTGCGCTGCTCGGGATCTTTGCCTGCATGGGGTTGATGTTCGGCATGAAGCGGGAGAACATTCAACTCAGACGCAAAACCCAGCTGGCCAGTGAGGAAGTGAACAATCTGCGTGCGCTGCCGTTGAAGGATCGCTGAGTCCGTGCCGATGTATTTGTCTTTGCTCCATTCCCAACCTGTCCGGGCATCCGGCATTGACCGCCATTCCCAGCAATGGGGTGGTTGGATAATTCGATGTTGGAATTGCTGATTCTGCTGCTCCCCGTAGCTGCAGCCTCTGGCTGGTTCGCTGCCCAGCGCAGTCTCGCTGCCAAACAGCAAAAGCAGCCGAAGGAGATTTCCCCGGTCTATTTCAAGGGCCTGAATTACCTGATCAACGAGCAGCCCGACAAGGCGATCGACCTGTTTATCACGATGCTCGACGTCGATAGTGATACGGTGGAGACCCATCTGGCATTGGGCAGTCTGTTCCGCCGGCGGGGGGAGGTCGACCGCGCCATCCGTATCCATCAGAATTTGATTGCGCGACCGAGCCTCAACCGGGAACAGCGGGCTCAGGCCCTGCTGGAGCTGGGGCAGGACTATATGCGGGCCGGCCTCTTCGACCGGGCCGAAAATCTCTTCCTGGAACTGACCGAGCTACGCCTCTTCAGCGAGCAGGCCTACATCAAACTACTGGAGATCTATCAACAGGAGAAGGAGTGGCAGCGTTGCCTCGAAGTGGCTGCCAAGATCAACACCTCGCGAGATTCGTCGCTGAACAATGCGATAGCCCATTTCTATTGTGAACTGGCCGAGTTGCAGTTGCGGCAGCAGAACAACGCCATGGCGGAGCAGTATCTGAGAAAGGCCCAGCAGGTGGTCCGCAACCATGTCCGCGCCAGCCTGCTGCAAGGACAGATCGAGATGGCGCGTGGGGACTGCAAGGGGGTGATCCGGCTGCTCAAGCGGATCGATCAGCAGGAACTGGCCTATCTTTCGGAGATCCTGCCGATTATTGTCAGCTGTTACCGGAAAATCGGCCAGCAGAAAGAGTTGTACGACTATCTGGAAGATCTCTACAGCAGGCATCAGAGCACCGAAGCGATGCTCTACCTGACCGATATGCTGGCCGAGAAGGAGGGCAGTCAGGTGGCGGTGGAGCGGGTGCTCACCCATCTGGCCAATCACCCCGATCTGCGAGGATTGGAGCGGCTGGTCAGGCTCAATCTGCAACGGGGCGAGGAGAGTCCGCGTGAGACACTGGACGTGCTGCTGCAGGCGCTAACCCAGTTGCTTGATCGGCAGCCCGCCTTTCAGTGTGAACAGTGCGGATTTACCGCCAAGAATTTGCATTGGCACTGCCCGAGCTGTAAGACCTGGGGCAGTATCAAGCCGGTGTCGGGGCTGGCCAAGGGTAATCAGGCCCTGCCGTCCCAGTGAGACACCATATCCCTATCAACGCGTTACGCAAGAGGTTATCGGGACTATGCAGCAAATAGAACCCAGGGTGATCGTCGCTCTCGACTTCCCTGCCCAGACACAGGCGATGCAACTGGTGGAGCGGCTCGATCCGGCACTTTGCCGACTGAAAGTCGGCAAGGAGATGTTCACCCGTTACGGTCCGCCGTTTGTCGAGGCGTTGAGGAAAAGGGGGTTCGAGATCTTTCTCGACCTCAAGTTTCACGACATCCCCAATACGGTGGCGGCAGCTTGCGATGCAGCGGCCGATCTGGGCGTGTGGATGATGAATCTGCATGCCTCTGGCGGACGACGCATGATGGAAGCGGCCCGAGACCGGTTGGCGCAGCGTGGCAATCGCCCCCTGCTGGTGGCGGTGACCATCCTCACCAGCCTGACCGCTGATGATATCGTTGAGGTCGGCTATGCGGGTGAACCGGTGGAGAATGTACTGCGGTTGGCTCTGTTGACCCGTGACGCCGGACTCGACGGCGTGGTCTGTTCACCTCGGGAGGCCGCGGAGATCAGGCGCCGCATCGGCGATGAGTTTCTGCTGGTGACTCCCGGAGTGCGTCCCCGCAGTGCGGTGGCGGATGATCAGCGGCGGGTGATGACGCCGGGCGAAGCGATCGCTGCCGGATCCAGCTATCTCGTAGTGGGTCGGCCTGTCACCGCTGCCGAGGATCCGGTCGAGGCCCTCAGACAGATCAATAGAGAAACTGTTGAGTCTGTCTAACCTGCTGCGTTGACAGCAGATTTTTACCTCCATACCCTAACAACAAGTTGACAAGAGAGACATGACACTGTTTCAGGAGAGACGATGAGTAAGAAGATCAGAAAGGCGGTCTTTCCCGTGGCCGGCCTGGGTACGCGCTTCCTTCCCGCCACCAAGGCCAATCCCAAGGAGATGTTGCCGGTGGTGGACAAACCCCTGATTCAATATGCGGCGGAGGAGGCGGAAGAGGCGGGGGTGGACGCCCTGGTCTTTGTCACCGGACGCAATAAACGTTCGATTCCGGACCATTTCGACAAGGCCTACGAACTGGAGTCGGAACTCAAGGAGGCGGGCAAGACGGAACTGCTGAAGAAAGTCCAAAACGTGCTACCGGAAGACGTCACCTGCATCTACCTGCGACAGTCCGAGGCGTTGGGTTTGGGACATGCGGTGCTGTGTGCCGAGCCTGTGGTGGGAGACGAACCTTTTGCGGTGATCCTGGCAGACGACCTGATCAAAGGCGCCGGCGGCATCGGTGCCATTGCGCAGATGAGCAAGGTCTATGAACGCTACCAGTGCAGTGTGATCCTGGTTGAAGAGGTGCCGCCTGAGGAGACCCAGAAATATGGCATCGTGGAGATCGAGGATGACGACGGCGAGACCGCGACTATCACCTCTATCGTTGAAAAGCCCAAACCCGAGGAGGCACCCTCCAATCTGGGTGTGGTCGGTCGTTACATTCTGACCCCGCGCATCTTCGACCTGATCAAGCAGACAGGCCGTGGTGCCGGTGGAGAGATCCAGCTCACCGACGCCATTGCGGAACTGCTCAAGTATGAGAAAGTGCGTGCCTATCGCATCAAGGGCAAGCGCTATGATTGCGGCAGCAAGCTGGGCTATCTTGAGGCGTCGGTCGAGTACGGTCTTGATCACACGGAGCTGGGTTCCGGATTCAGGGATTATCTCAAGGGGCTGGCGGAGAAACTGTGAGAAGTCAGCTACAATTGCGCGGAAAAAGCAAAGGCCGCATGATCTGCGGCCTTTGTGTGGTTGGTACTCCCTAGGGGACTCGAACCCCTGTTACCGGCGTGAGAGGCCGGCGTCCTAACCACTAGACGAAGGGAGCAGTTTCTCGCGAAAGGCGGTATTATACTGACTTGGTCGCCAGGTACAATCACCTGGCTCAATTATATTTCCAGTGGTCTAACTCTTGAAACAAGCTGCCAGGTGGCTGAAAAAGAAGTTGTCTGGGATTGTCGGCGGCTCCGCTGCTGAAATGTCGTCCCAGAATCCTGCTCTCCCGGATCCCATAACCATTCCCCGGGATGAGCACAACGTCTCCCGTTCCAACATCAGCCGAAACGCGATCAAGGTACTCTACCGTCTCAATAGCGCCGGCTATCAGGCCTATTTGGTGGGGGGTGGGGTGCGTGATCTTTTGCTCGGACGTGAACCCAAGGATTTCGACGTGGCCACCGATGCCCGCCCCGAGCAGGTCAAGGCCGTCTTCACCAACTGCCGCCTGATCGGCCGACGTTTTCGCCTGGCCCATGTCCATTTCGGGCGGGAGATCATTGAGGTGGCGACTTTCCGCAGCAATCAAGAGGGCGGTGACGAGGGTGATCGCCAGCTCGAAAACGGCATGCTGCTCAGCGATAATGTCTACGGCACCCTGGAGGAGGACGCGCAACGACGCGATTTCACCATCAATGCCCTCTATTACAGCGTTGAGAATTTCTCGGTCGTCGACTTTGCTGG
>JASFJY010000423.1:0-3960 GCA_050119415.1 Chromatiales bacterium
ACTCGGCGGTCTCGCGGATGAGGCGGATCAGTTCGCCGATCGCCCCGGTCTCCTGCTTGTCGATCCAGTGGTAGTTGTCGAGGACGGCGCCGCAGAGTTTGATCAGTTCTTCGTAGAGCAGGGCGCTGGGACGCTGCTCGCGGATGCGGTGGATGACCGAATAGAACTCGGAGACGGCGCGCACCAGTTCCGCGTTGCCGATCTTGCCCAGCAGGGTGTTGCCGGCGTCTGACGCCGGGGTGTGGTCGTCGCTGTAGAAGGGGGTGCGCCAGACCTGCATCGGGTGGTTGCGGGTTGGTTCGTCCGATTCGGTGTGAAACAGCATCGCCATGCCGTCGTCGAAGCGGGCGAAGCCGTGACCGAGCAGGGGAGACTGCAGATCTTTGCGGATCAGGTTGTAGATGTAGATGGCGATGCGGCCCGAAACCGGTTCATAGAAACGGTAGAGCACATCCTCGCCGTTGGGGGATTTGACCACCCGTTCGAACTGCATGCCCTGCACGTTATCGTCGAAGGATTTGCTCTCCCCGCTCTCCAGGTAATAACCGCCGGGAAAGATCAAGCCGTGATCCTCCGGCAGCTGGATGCAGGCCTCGCCGATGGCGTCGATGCGACTGACCTTTTTCGCCTTGATGTCGAAGACGAAGTGGCGCCAATGCTCCTCCCGATAGGGCTGCACCTTGATGACGATCAGGCTGCCGAGGCGGGCGTAGTGGACGCTGGCGTCGGCCAGTGATTGATTGGCGTCCTCCACCGCCTCTTCGTAGATGCCGAGGCCCTCCTCCGTGTTGTTCTCGATCTTGAAGGTGAGGCTGCCGTTCAGATTGTCGACAAAGACCTCGTCCTGGATGCTGATGTGGGGATACCTGCCCTGTACGAAGTGCTCGCGGCCACAGGGGCTCCAGTCAAAATCGTAGCGGGGCGGCGCTGGGATCTCCCGCTCACCCCGGTTGTCGATATAGCGCACGCAGCCGTCGTTGGCGATAGCCCAGCGGAAGACCTTGATGTCGGAAGTCTTGTCGCCGATCTGAAAGGTGGCGAAGAGGTGCTGGTTGGCCACCAGCAGTTTGGCCAGGCGGGTGTCCTTGTAGTAGGTGTAGAGTTCGTGAAAGTCCCGCACGAAGTCGGCGTCGTCGAGAAAGGTGCCCACCAGGGGGCGCGCTTCGATTTCGTAACCGTCATCGGTTGTGATCAGTCGGTAGAGGCCGAAGACGTCGCTGACCTGGGTCTCTTTCTTCAGGCCGATAAAGACGTTGTAGCCGAAAAGCAGGCTGTCATCGAGCAGCGAGATGTCGCGGGCGATACAGTTGTTCTCGGTATGTACCCGCACCCGCCCGATGATCTCCAGGGCCGAGGCGCCGAATGCCTCGAGACGGGCCTGGTTGAGGGAGGCCGCCTTTTCGCCCAGCCGTTCGGCCTGTTCCAGCAGGCGTGTGCGGATGACCTCGTAGGCGCCGCCTTCGGCGACGGCGCGCTCTAGCTCCTGATTTTCGTCCGATGTGACAGCGTCAGACATGCCAACTCCTGTGGATATGTTGCGGCGGTCGAAGCGCTGAGGGTGGCGTGATCGCCGCCCTCAACCGCTCCGGCAACTACTGAGTGACCGAGCCGATCAGCTGGTCCAGCATCGCTTTCTGTTCCGAGGTGCCTTCGCGCATCAGTTTGGCGATGAAGGCGCTGACGGTCAGGTTCTGGATGCTGTCACTACTGCCCCCCAGGCCGCTGGCGATCTCCTTGATGTCTTCCACCAGATCGGCCTCGCCCTCCAGGTGCCTGTTGAACAGCTTTTGCGCCGTCTCGCCGCGCACGATGCCGTCCATGGAACGTCCGAGGGCCAGCGCATTGACGAACTTCTCGAAGTAGTCGCCGCTGCCGCCGACGATATCGATCTTGGCGTCGGCCAGGGCGGTGGCGAGCACCTCTGCCTGCTCCTTGGCGATCTCCGTGTTGGCCTCGATCCAGCGCAGGGTCTCGGTGTGATTGAGATCCAGCTTGAGGCGAAACTCCTCGTGCTGGCGCGATGTGTCGCTCATGGCGTCCATGGCGGCGAACTTCTCCCGCAGGCCCTTGGCCTCGGCGGTGAAGCGCAGCTCGATATTCTTCGCGTCCGCCTCACCCCGTTTCTCGATGGCGTCGGCTTCCGCCTCCTGTACGCGCACCGCGGCCAGGCCCACCTTCTCGTCGCCGATGGCCTGGGCCTCGAGCTTCTCGCGCAGCACCACGGCCTCGGCCAGCCCGTCCTTCTCCTTGGCGGCGGCGGTGACTTCCAGCACTTCGGCCTCGGCCAGCCCTGGGGCCGCCTCGCGGAAGCGGACCGCTTCGGCCTGCTTGATGGCGGCCTCCGCATCCAGCACCGAGGCGTTCTTGCGTCCTTCGGCCAGGGTCACCTGCTCCTGGGCCTTCTGCACGGCTTTCTGGGCCGCCGCTTCCGCCGCTTTCACCTCGCGCACCAGGTCCTCCTGGGCCTTGGCCTCGGCGGCGATGATGGTGGCCTCTTTCTCACGGTCGGCCTTGGAGACGATGCGCACCCGCTCGATGTTCTCCTCCTCTTCGGCCACCCGCTTCTCCACCGAGATGCGTTCGCTGGTGAGGTCGGCGATCTCTTTTTTCTGCTCTTCCAGTTCCTTCTCCTTGGCGATGTCGGCCAGCGCCACCACCCGCTTGCGTTCCACCTGCTCCAGCTCCTGGGCCCTCTGCACCTTCTCCGCCTCTTTTACCGTGACGCTCTGGCGCTGATAGGCCGCCACTTCGATCTCACGCTGCTTGTTCTCTTCCTGGATAGAGATGGCCTCTTCGGTCTTGATGCGGGCCTCTTCCGAGCGCAGACGTTCCTCGGCCTGGATCTTCTTGGTCTCCGCCTCCTCGCGGGCCTGGATACTGGCCACTTCGCGGGCCTGGCGGGCCATCGCGTCCTGCTCCTGCTTCTCCAGCTGCAGCACCGCTTCGCGGGTCTCAACGTCTTTCTTCTTGATCTCCTTCTCTTCGTCGCGCTGGAACTCGTTGGTGCGGATGTGCTGGGCGGCGGTCAGCTCAGTGATCTTGCGGATGCCTTCGGCGTCCAGGATGTTGTTGGGATCGAGGGAGCCCACAGGGGTCTGTTCCAGGTAGTCGATGGCTGCGTCTTCGAGCACATAGCCGTTGAGGTCCTTGCCGATGACCTTGATGATGTCGTCGCGAAAGGCGTCCCGCTCTTCGTAGAGCATGATGAAGTCCATGCGTTTGCCGACAGTCTTTAGGGCCTCGGAGAACTTGGCGGAGAAGAGCTCCTCCACCGCCAGCTGATCGGAGGCGCGATCGACACCGACCGCCTGGGCCACCTTGAGCACATCCTCCGAGGTCTTGTTGACGCGGACAAAGAAGGTGACCTTGATGTCGGCGCGGATATTGTCACGGCAGATGAGGCCATCGGAACTGCGCCTGTCGATTTCGATGGTCTTCAGGTCGATATCCATCATCTCCCTGAGGTGGATAATGGGAAGCACCAGGCTGCCGGTGAAGGTGACCTTCGGCTCCCGGCTCAGGGTGCTGACGATCATGGCCTTTCCCTGCGGGACCTTCTTATAGAAGCTGGCGAATAGGGAAAACGCTCCCAGTAGGATGATGGCTGACGAAACGATGATGAGAAAGATGGTCTCCATGGGCTGACTTCCTTCAAACAAAACAAAAATTAACTGATGAGTTGTTGAAACTTCTCTTCAGTGATGACTTCGAACGTATCTTGGGCCGGATTGTAATCGGCAATGCGCAGACGACTGCCTTTGACGTGGACTTCGCCCTCCTGGGTGCGGATGTCGATCTGTAACGGGGCGCCGTGGGTCTCCACCGTGCCGATACCGAACTCACTGTCCACCTTGGAAGAGGTGACCATGCAAAGGTGTCCGATGTAATCCCCCTTGGAGGGGGCGTAGTGCTTCACGAACAGAGGCTTCATGGGTTTGACGGCCTGCGCGGTAATGGGTA
>JASFJY010000424.1:0-3948 GCA_050119415.1 Chromatiales bacterium
CTAGCAGGTTTCGCAGCGCTACCGCCAAAACCACTTGGTTGAATGGGCGGCGTGTGACGGACATGGGACTTGTCAGGGCTCGGATCCGGTGCCCTGCGCTTCCGGAGTAAAGACGCTGTTGCTGAATTTTGCATCGAAATCGATGCGGGTCAGGGTGATCACCGTACGCTTTCCTTCGCTGTCGAGGGGCGTCATGGTCCAACGGGTCGGAATGGTACGGCCGTCCATCTCCTTGAACTGATCAAAAGTCATGCGTCGGCTGGCGCTGCGCTCGCAGCGGTACTCCAGTTCCAACGGCATGCCGTCGGCGCGGATACGCTGCAACAGTTTTTTCCAGGTCACCGTGGCCTCCGGCAAGGGGATCGATTCGATGGTGATCACGGCATGTTCGCCTTCACCCTCGCGCTTGACGATCTTATGAGTGTAGTCGTCGATCAACGAATCGGTCTCCAGCAGATCCTGATTGTTGAAGTCGGAGCCCATCCAGGGATCCTTCATCATGGCCGGAGAGATGTTGATGCGGCGTTCCAGCTTGGGCAGGTACATCGAGAGGGTGCCGGCCACTTTCAAGAAAATAGTTCCTTTGGTCTTGCGCGGTGAGAGAATCTCCATGCGAAAACGTTCGTTGCGCAGATCGTCGTGGCTACGGAAGGTCATGGTCCGTTGCCAGTCTGGGCGGATGATGTCGACCTGATATTCGGCAGCGGTCATGTTCGAGCGCATCAGGGCTTCGCTCTTATTTAACAATTCAAGAGCTTGCGGGTCGCTTTGTTGCGCCAGACTCTGGCCGGGCAACAGCAACAGCAGCCAGCATAGTGTGAGGTACAACGGCATGGGGCGGTGGCTCCGTGTAACGATAACTGAGTGATCAGCTTAGATTATAAGCATATCATGATATATAGCCAGTGGCGTCCTCCGGGATGCGACTCGCCGTGTGGCCGGGCGGATCGGGCAATCAGCGCTTGCTGTGCAGTCGGTTCATGGCCCGTTGCAGTTCACCCGCGACAATCTCCTCAATACTATCGAGGCCCTGCTCGATGGCCTCCTCAATAGCCAGGCGATCGGCCTGGGAGGGGCGTCCCAGCACATAGTTGACCACCTCACTTCGATGCTCGGGATGATCGATGCCGATTCGCAGGCGGTGAAAGTCGCGGCTGCCCAGGGTGCTCATGATATCTCGCAGTCCGTTGTGTCCGGCGTGCCCGCCGCCGCTTTTGAGGCGGACTTCCCCGGGGGGCAGGTCGAGTTCGTCGTGGGCGACCAGGATCGCCTCAGGTGGAATACGGAAATAGTTGGCCAGGCTGGCCACGGCCTGACCGCTGCGGTTCATATAGGTGGTCGGTTTCAAAAGGCGGCATTCACAATTCCGTAACAGCAGCTTACAGCTCATGCCGTGATGACGTGACTCGCCCTTGAAGGCTTGATTGTGTCGCTGTGCGAGGCGCTCGACAAACCAGAATCCGGCGTTGTGGCGGGTGGCTTCGTATTCGCTGCCGGGATTGCCCAGGCCGACGATGAGTCTGATGGGGGTTGAGGACATGGAACTGGCAGGGGGGAGGGCGAGAGCCCTCCCCCAGGCGGTGGATTAGCTCTCTTCCTGGCCGGATGCCTCCCCTTCACCTTCCGCCGCTTCCACGCTTCTGTGGGTGGTGTGGATGGTGACGATGATGGGATCCTCGCCCGTATCGCTGGCCGCCAGTTCGACACCGACGGGCAATGCCAGCTCGGAGGCGTGCAGGATGGCGCCCATCTCCAGATTGGACATGTCGACTTCAATGAATTCCGGCAGATCCTTCGGTAGGCAGCTGATTTCCACATCGGCCTGGACGTGGCTGGCCTGGCCACCGGCCTTGATGCCGGGACAGCTCTCCTCGTTGACGAAATGGATCGGTACATGCAGACGGATCTTCTCGTCGGCCTGGACACGCTGGAAATCCACATGCAGGATGAAAGGCTTGGCTGGATGACGCTGCAGGTCCTTCAGCACCACGGTCTGTGCCTTGCCGTCCACTTTCAGGGTCAGCAGGTTGGAGTAGAAGGCCTCGTTCTCCAGGGCGTGGACCAGCTCATGGTGTTGCAGGCTGATCATGGTGGGCTCCTGGTGGGCGCCATAGACGATGCCCGGCAACAGACCGGAACGACGCAGGCGGCGGCTCGCACCTTTCCCCGTGTCGCTCCTGGACTGGGCATCCACTTCAAAATTGGTAGACATGGTTATCTCCCGTGCTCAATGTTGCTGGTGAAGCGCCGTTCCGCGACCAAAACGGCACATTTGTCCGCTGCTTAGTTCATAGCGGACGCGCGATTGTATCAGGATCCGGGCCTTTTTCCAGCCCGGGCTGAGCCCGATGTTGTCGTCTAACGTGATTCAGGCCGCTATTGCCGGTGAGCGTTTTCTAACTCAACGGCGGGTAGTGCGACGGGTAGGGCGCGCGGGCCACGCCGCTCTCAACCGCGGCACGGGCCACGGCGGTGGAGACCCTCTCGCGTAAGCGCGGATCGAGCGGTTTTGGAATGATATAACCGGGGCCGAACGACAGCTGCTGAAGCTCATAGGCATCCAGTACTTCCCGGGGTACCGGCTCGTGGGCAAGCTCCTTGAGGGCGTGAACCGCGGCGATCTGCATATCCTCATTTATCCGCGAGGCGCGCACATCGAGAGCGCCGCGGAAGATGAAGGGGAAGCCGAGTACGTTGTTGACCTGGTTGGGATAGTCGCTGCGGCCCGTGGCCATGACCACATCATCCCGCACACCGGCGACCACCTTCGGCCTTACCTCGGGCACCGGATTCGAAAGGGCGAAGACGATAGGTTTAGGGGCCATGCTGGCGATCATCTCGCTGCTGACCAGGTTGGGGCCGGAGACGCCGATGAAAATGTCGCAATTCTGCATGGCGTCGTCCAGGGTGCGTTTTTCGGTATCCGCCGCCACCGCCCATTTGAAGGGATTGAGGTCCTTGCGCTGGGTATGGATGATACCGCCCCGGTCGATGACGTAGAAATTGTTGCGATGGGCGCCCATGCTGGTGAGCAGCCGCACGATGGCGATGCCGGCTGCGCCGGCGCCGAGAATGGTGATCTTCGCCTCCTCAAGGGACTTGCCCTGGAGTTCGAGGGCATTGAGCAGGCCGGCGGCGGCGATGATCGCGGTGCCGTGTTGATCGTCGTGAAATACCGGGATGTCGAGCTGCTCGATCAGCGCCTGCTCGATTTCGAAGCAGTGGGGCGCTGCGATATCCTCCAGATTGATGCCGCCGAATGTCGGCGCAATGCGCATCACTGTTTCGATGAACTCCTGGGGACGTTTGGCATGAACCTCAATGTCGAATACGTCGATGTCGGCGAAGTGTTTGAACAGCACCCCCTTGCCCTCCATCACCGGTTTGCTCGCCAGCGGGCCGACGTTGCCAAGACCCAGTACGGCGCTGCCGTCGGTGATCACCGCCACCAGGTTGCCTTTGGCGGTGTAACGGTAGGCACTGTCCGGATTCTCGGCGATTTGGCGCACGGGTTCTGCGACGCCCGGGGTGTAGGCTAGGGAGAGGTCGCGTTGGGATTCGTTCGGTTTGGTGACCTGGATGGCGATCTTGCCGGGCTGAGGCAGCTCGTGATAAGTGATGGCGGCGCGGTTGATTTCGGCATCGAGCTCTTCATCATGGCGATCGGTCATGCATGTCTCCGTGTGACTGATGGATTAAAGCGGGCATTATGAAGGCCCCGCCATGGCGGGGCGGTAGTCTGGATAGCGGTCAGCTCAGTCGATGAACAGCGAGCTTACCGACTCTTCGTTGCTGATGCGGCGCATGGTCTCTGCCAGCAGTTCCGCAATGCTCACCTGGCGTATATTGGCGCACTGACTGGCCGCCTCGGAGAGTGGAATGGTATTTGTCACCACCAGCTCATCGAGCTTGGAGTTGCTCAGATTGGTGACGGCGGGACCGGAGAGC
>JASFJY010000425.1:0-3945 GCA_050119415.1 Chromatiales bacterium
GGACCAAAGCAAAACTTATTGTAGGCGTGCTACAGCGGCGTTTTGATTCCTTGGTGCTGGCTGGCATAGTGCGTCTGAACACGACATATTTGGTCGCCGGGCTAATAATTCTATCCTATAGGGGGGCATGCGTCAGATTACCATTAGATTGTGTCCGATACTGGCCGTGCAATCGCTATGGTTGTCATAGACCAGTTTACCACTTCATTCATCGAGGAAATTTTTGACATACTCACCCAAGCGGCTTGGCGCAAAGTCGTAAACTAGTATGCAAATCTAAATGTTATTTCCGGGTACGCAAAGATTGTGTTAGCGCGAATGCTTCACCCGGTCGCTTGAAAAAGAATCCAACTCGCGGTTTTTCCTTGTTATTTCGGGAATATTAGCAAAATACAAAGTGTAGCCTGCCTACGCTGAACGCGCCATCGTGCCGGTCTCGCCGTCCGGCTGCAGTATTTGCTCAATCATCAATAGCGGGCTATTGATTCAATCGCAAATACGCATATGAATGACGAGACCGATGCGATCACAGCGTTCCCCGGTGAAATATTCGGGGCTTGGCAGTTTGACTATAGTTCGTCACAGAAAAAACCATTTCAATTCTAGTGTAAAAGGCAGAATTGTCTAGAAGTAATTGATTTTGGTATTTTTATTGCACGGGATATTCAGGCTAACAACTTGGAGCGGATCTATAGGATGAAACATTCGGGCTGGGTCATATACGATGACCGCGTGGAGAGGGCAGAAACAGGGAGATTACCGAAGAACAGCTCCATATGCTATGTGACGAATTTCACATTGTTGTGCCGTCTGGACAAATTGATCAAGCAAAAGTAGATATAGCGGGCTTGCTGTGAAGGGGGGAGAGGTCTTCCGTGGAAACAGCCAGGCGTCGCGTCGAAAACTGGTACAATAACCAGAATAATTTGAGTTCTATTTGACTCCCTAATAGCAACACATCCTGCTAAATTTAGACCTGTGTTTACAGGAGATGAAGATGAGTGAGAACAATCAACCAAGAGATATATCAATAATTATTACATACAGATGCCAGATGCGTTGCAAAATGTGTAATATTTGGGAAAACCCAACTGACAAGAAACGAGAAATTACCGCAAAGGAACTTGAATTTCTTCCCAACTTTAAAACAGTAAATATTACTGGTGGAGAACCGTTTGTACGTAAGGATTTGGATGAGATAGTGGAGGTAATGAGTCGAAAATCCAAAGAGGTGGTTATTTCTACTTCTGGTTGGCATACAGGGCGAATACTTGAATTGGCCAAGAGATTTCCAAACATAGGAATAAGAGTAAGCATAGAAGGATTGTCAGTGAATAATGATGATCTTAGAGGGAGAAATGGAGGGTTCGATCGTGCGATCAAGACCTTGTTGGGGTTGAAGCAGATGGGAATCAAAAATATTGGGTTTGGAATTACCGTTTCAAATAACAATTCTGATGATTTATTACCATTGTATGAACTATCTCATTCATTAGGCTTTGAGTTTTCTACTGCGACATTCCATAATTCATTTTATTTCCATAAAAACGACAATGAAGTCTTAAATAAAGACGTTGTTGTTACTAATTTTGAGAAATTGATAAACCGCTTAATGTCCGAGTCAAAGCCAAAAAGTTGGTTTCGTGCCTTGTTTAATCTTGGGCTTGTGAATTACATCAAAGGAAAACCAAGAATGCTGCCATGCGAGGCGGGAAGCACAAATTTCTTCATATATCCATATGGTGATGTTTTTCCGTGTAATGGATTAGAGGAAAAGTATTGGCTGGAAAGTATGGGGAATATAAGAGACTACGACAGCTTTGATGAACTCTGGAATTCAAAGCAGTCAAAAAAGGTTCGAGAGATGGTCAGGGTTTGTCCCAAAAACTGCTGGATGGTAGGGACTGCTGCTCCAGTGATCAAAAAATACATATGGAAGACAGGCCCATGGGTAGTTAAGAATAAAATAGCGAGTCTATTAGGAAAGAAAATATCTATTGAAAATATACCGACATTTCCTGTTGGGCAGGATCCAAAACAAGGAAATCTTTTAGCAGATAACGTTAATGAAATCGCGGATAGAAACTTCAAAATAAAGGAAGTGCCTATTCGCTTTAGCGGTGATTTCGATGAGGATAACGTATTAGTGGCGGTATCGGATTCATCAGTTAAACAGGCCAAGGAATTAGGTTAATAATAGCCGTATCCTGTGCTAGCATCATCTGATTTATTCAGTACAGTACCTATTATATTCGTGTTTTCTAGCAATTTATAGGCTCGACTGAGTTCGTCTTTTTTAGTGCCGCCGTCTTCTATGACGAGCAATGCGGCATCGATATAGGGAGAAAACGCTATCATGTCATCACAGGATAGAATTGGGGGCATGTCGAAAATAACAATGCGATTTGGGTAGCGAGTTTTAAGTTCCTTTACCAGCTGCAGCATTTTCGGAGATGAGAGCATCTCAGATGAGTTGGCAAAGGATTTACTGCCAGGCAAAATAACCAAGCGCTCAATGCCGGGATTGAACAGGATCTGATTTAGACCAACGCCCTCCAATAAGTACTCACTTATACCGTATTGCTCTTCCGAGAGGAAGTAGCGGTGGATGCTAGGGCGGCGAAGATCCATATCTACGAGAAGGACTGAGTTGTTGACTTCCCTCGCAAGGCTGATGGCTAGATTTATCGCCGTCAGGGTTTTGCCATTTTTCTCTGAAGGGCTGGTGACAGCTAAGGCATTCCATTGGTTTGTGCGTAAGCGCTGAAGCACATGGGTACGCAAAACCTTATACGCGTCTAAAACCGGAATATTATGGTTGTCAGCAATGATACGGTTTTGGCGCAGAGTATCGAAAGGTACTTTGATGGTGCGTGTCTCAGTATAGGTGATTTTGGTATCACCTAGAGGCTCTGAGGCCTGGCGTAAAGCGCGGCTTCGATGCTTCGACTGACCGGGAGCGAATAAGGCGCTTTCTTGGCGGGCACGTTCTAGGGCTTGTTTGATCTTTTCCATAGTATTCTAACCACAAAGGCACATTGTGTTAAATTCTTTCGATAACGATATTTAAACTAAAGTAAGTTCAAAATCATTTAATCTCAATACCCATTTTTAGTAAAACATCTAACCAGACGGCATCCAGCGGCTTAATGAAAAAATGTGAAGCTACTGCAGAGGTGATGATAATGAGGGCTACTGTCACTAATAACAACGTACGCCTCGTTACACGTCTGCGCTGATCCTGATTATTTTCAATGTAGGGGATGACAGCTAGTGGCGGCGCCTGGGTGATCGAAAACACGCCTTTTGCTCCGTGCACTGTCTGGTCCATGCTCTCACGTATAGCGATGTTTCCGATGCCACCCGCAAAACTCAAGACAAAGCTCAGAAGCAGCATGGCGAACCTGTTAGGCTTTATGGGTTTCTCGGGCAACTGGGGAGGTTCTATCAAGGAGAAGCGTTCACCCTTTCTTTCTGTTTCAAGGGCCTCGGCGAGTTCTGCCTCCATTTGCTTGTCCGTGATCTCCTTATACATAGCCATAGCATTTTCGTAATCCCGAATAAGGATTTTGTACTTTCGCTCCACCTCAGGCGCAGACATAAGACGTTGCTCATAGCCAGAGAGTTTATCTTGCAAGTCTTTGCGAGTCTGTCTTAGTGAACGAGCTTCTGCTTCTGCCGCGTCCAGCTGGATCCTAAGTTGGATATAGTTCGGGTTGTCAGGCTCGCTCAAAGAGATCTCTTTCCGCAGGCTTGATTTGCCTTGACGGCGTGCCTGCTTAATCGCTGTCTCTGTGTCGCTAATAGCACGTTGGAGCTTCTCTACTTCCGGGTGCTTGTCTGAATAGCGGTCGGTTAAGGAGGCCAGTTCAGATTTCTGTGTTGCCAGTTGTGCTTTGAGCATCTGCTGCTGGTCCCGCCCGCCGCCGAGGGGCGGGGGCGGCG
>JASFJY010000426.1:0-3935 GCA_050119415.1 Chromatiales bacterium
TAATCAGATCGCTAATGAGGAGTAGCGCAGGGATGAAACGTTTGCTGATATAAGTATGGATTCAATCGCGAATCCACAATGAAATATTTTAAAAGGCGAAACTGTCTTTTTTTAAAGATTAAACATTCGAGCTAGCAAACGAGCGAAGCCTAGATAGTAACGAACGGTTCAATAGTTATCGCTGAAACTTCAAAATATTATAGTTTTTTAGATGTAGATTATATTTTCACTGTAATAGCATTTAGTAAATATATATGTCTGGCAGGCCAAATAACAAGCAAACTTATGTACAGATTACACAAACTAGATATTAGAGAATTAATAAACGAGGCATAAATAATAACGAGGAATAAGCTGAAACAAAAGTAACAAGAGTATAGCTATTACGGCATTAACAAAGTGTTTGTAATGTGAGGCATGTGATAAACTTGCCGATAAAAATTGATATGAAAAATATTAACTGAATAGATAGCACAATGTGCAAAAAAATAGACGTAATAATTTTCGATGAGACAGAATGTAATCCTGTCTATACCATATATGCTTAAATAATGAGTCTTATGGGGCTTAGGGTTGTTAATAAGGAGTTTTTAACATGATGTACTATAAGCATTTACACCGCGCCATCTCGGCATGTCTCATAATAACAAGTATGGTGTTAACAGGCTCATCCCAAGCAGGTGTTCATAAGAACAATGTAGATGCACAAGCAGTTCGTGCGCGGCTAGGTAATGTAACCAACCGCATTATCGTAAAATATCGCGATGGGGCGACAGGAGGAGATACCAGTGTAAAAACCTTGGCTAATCGGATTTCAATTAACACCGGCCGTACAATGACTCATATGCGTACTATGGGTACAGGCGCGCAGGTTTTCAAGATAGGAGAGACACTGCCTATCGGAGATATCCAGGAGGTTGTACAGCAACTAGAGGCTGATCCAAATGTGGAGTATGCCGAACCAGATACGCGAGCCTATCACTTCTTCACACCGAGCGATTCCCGTTACAACGAACAGTGGAACTTTATTGAAGATACGGTCGGCATCGGAATGCCCGAAGCTTGGGATAGTACCCAGGGTGAAGGCGTTGTGGTGGCAATGATCGATACCGGATACTTGGAGCACGCTGACCTAGTTGACAACCTCTTGCTACCTGGTTACGACTTTATGAGCGACATCAGCATGTCCAACGATGGCGATGGGCGTGATGCGGATGCAGCAGATCCGGGAGACTTTTCGCCAGAATGCGATATTCCACAGAGTACCTGGCACGGTACCCATACCGCCGGTACCGTCGCTGCGGTGACAGACAATGGCACGGGTGTTACCGGTATAGCGTTCAAGGCCAAAGTGCTACCCGTTCGCGTGCTAGGTAAATGCGGAGGATACATGTCGGAGATCGCAGATGGCCTGCTCTGGGCAGCCGGCGGCAGCATTAGCGGTGTGCCGGAAAACGAGAACCCGGCCCAGGTTATCAACGTGAGCCTGGGCGGTGATGCGAGTAGCTGTTCACAAACCATGCAGAGCGCCGTAGATCAGGCCCGCCAGTTAGGTGCGACCATTGTTGTGGCTGCGGGTAATTTCAGCGAAGACGCCTCCGGTATCGAGCCAGCCAACTGTTACGGCGTGATCACTGTTGCCGCGAGCAATAAATCTGGGGCGTTTGCCAGTTACTCCAACTTTGGCGATGTTGTCGACATCAGCGCTCCGGGCGTCGATGTGCTTTCCACCCACAACACGGGCACTATCTCGCCTGGAAGAGATAGCTACTACAGCTGGGAGGGTACCAGTATGGCCACTCCCCATGTAAGTGGTGTGGCCGCACTACTATACTCGCTCAAGCCTGATATCACTCCGGACGAAGTGGAGCAAATTCTGGAGGATACCGCTACCCCCTTTACGAGTTCTTGCAGAGGATGCGGTGCCGGTATTGTTAACGCGGCAGCAGCTGTTGACGCATTGAGTGTTACCAATCTCACCACTACCCCAACCCCTACCCCCATCGCAACGCCTAGTTCTGAGCTAGTTGTGTTGGAGAATGGAGTTACCGAGAGCGGACTCGAAGGCGAACCTGATACTCAGTTGATGTTTGCCATCGATGTGCCGGACGGCGCTACAGGGCTTAATTTTAATATGAGTGGTGGCAGCGGAGATGCGGATCTTTTCGTTCGCTTTGGCGAAGAGCCGACAAGCAGAAGCTACGATTGCCGACCCTACCGCTCAGATAATGATGAGGGCTGTGATATTGAGGAAGCCCAGCAAGGAAGATACTACGCAATGATTGATGGTTATAGGGCCTTTTCCGACGTATCGCTTGTAGCATCATATATAGAAGAAACACAGACGCCGACATCAACGCCGACACCGACGCCAATGTTAACACCAACACCAACGCCGACGCCAACACCGACGTCAACTCCGACACCGACACCGACGCCAATGTTAACACCAACACCGACGCCTATTTCAGAGGAGGCCCAATGTCCCTTCCCTGATTCTAGCAGTGGTTTTGAAGGCATTATGGAATGGCTGAGATGTGAATATCCTGGATTGATGTTTGAAAGCTAGGGTGTGCACTCTCTAGCCAAAATCTTCTATCCGGTCGCTTAGAGAGCAAACCAACTTAAGGATTTTGCTTAGTTATTTTAAAATTTTAGCAAAATAAAAAGTGTAATCTATTTACGCTGAACACTCCCTCGCACCAGTCTCGCCGTCCAGCTACGGTATTTGCTCAATCATAAATAGCTTGCTATTGAGGAGTGGCACAGGGATGTGCCATTCATGGACCTAAGGATGTATTCAATCGCAAGACTGCATCTAAACTAAGATCGCTGGCACGATCATCGTATTAACGGATGAAACATTCATGTTAGCGGCTGGCAATTAGATAATTCCACATTTGAATGTATTTTAAACTTATCAAGATCAGGGAACAACACTGACATAATTCAGTTAGACAAAGCGCTGTACTGACGCTTGGCATACAAGGGTTAGTATCCTGGTACTTAATTTTGTGATGCATATTCAAAATTAATATGTTTTGACAGCATAGTATCTTATTGCGTAGCAGGAAAAATTCCCTGATCGGGTAGATAATCAGTCGTATATAAGCGTTTCTTATGTATGCGATAGATAAGTTATCTCATGTGTCAACATTAGACGTGTCAGGTAAGTATTCATTCCTCTTTTTAGACATAAATATCAATAGCATGACTGTTTTGACAATGACAGGATGTTATGAGGGATTTCTTGTATTAGAGGCAGGTAACGCCAGCAAAGAGCATGGAGTGTGCTTGGGAGAAGTGTGCAGCACCTTCCAAGGAGAGATTACCGCAACCGTGGACGGTCAGCCCTGGATACTAACCTTCAGTTGATCGGAAGCAGTAACTTCATTGGAGTAGCAGTAGATATATAGCCATAGTTCAAGGTGAATAAATCAGGAAACGAAATCGATCCTTCCTGCGATCTAATAGGCCCGAGAGTAATTCGCGAGCATAGGATATTGAGTGTTAACTGATTAGCTTTAGCGACTTATATCTGTGTGGTCCGCTTACTATGCTAAGCGGAGTCTTATTTAATCCATTGACAATGATAATTGATGGATAAATCGAATCACATAACAGTAGGTTATTACGAATTAGGACAAGGACGATGCATTTTAATAAGTATCTGTTTGCTGGAAAAAGCTTTCTTGCAACATTTTCTATAGTCATTCTAGCAATATTCGCTCAGCCAGGAAACGCTACAGAGTCCGCTGTAGACAAACAGGTTTACAGTCTCATCAACACCAGTAGTGGACAGGCAGTGAATGTGGGCGGAATAACCAGGACGGATGGCGATAAAATCCTGCAGTGGGGTTACCGCAGAGGTGATAACCAACAGTGGCAATCGGGACGCTCCAGTAGCGGAACTCACGCCGTGGTGGCGAGACATA
>JASFJY010000427.1:0-3918 GCA_050119415.1 Chromatiales bacterium
AAACCGCTTGATCCGCTCCACCCCTCGGTTACACTTTGTACTTTGCTAATATTCCTGGAATAACATGTAAATTGCTAGGGGCAGAGGAATGAAACCGATCCCCGCCACTAGCCTTGTTCTGTTGTACTGCAGGTCCGGTCAAATGAGGTAGCAGTGGCGTCGGCGTTCCAATGGGTCCGACAACATCGCCACATCCGGCAATCGCTGAATCCTCAGCATCGGCATTGTGCTCCCAACTGCCATTGTCATTAGTACAGATGTATCCTTTGGGGTTTGCCTGATCGGCAATGCTCCCCGGTTTTTCCTCCATTCAGTCAACTTCACAGGAAAATACCACGGCAGCCAAGGGCGGCAGGATCAGGCTTAAAGAACAGGCCCGACCCATCCAGGGCTTCTCTTCCGCTTCCAGTGGCAACGGCCCGTTACTAATGTTACTTCCGCCATAGTATTCGGAATCGGAATTGAGGATTTCCCGATAGCGCCCGGCCAGGGGCACACCAATGCGGTAGTGTTCCCGTGGTACGGGTGTCAGGTTGACGACCACCACTGCGATCTCCTCATCGTCGCCCTTGCGCGTGAAACTGATGATGGACTGTTCGGCGTCGTTACAGTCGATCCATTCAAAGCCCTGCCAGTCGAATTCGTAGCGGTAGAAGGCAGGATTCGAACGGTATAGCTGACAGAGATCGCGGACCAAACGCTGTATGCCCTGGTGCAATGGATAGTCGAGTACATACCAGTCGAGCACCGCTGCGCTGTTCCATTCGCTGCCCTGGCCAAACTCGGTGCCCATGAACATCAGTTTCTTACCGGGATGGGTGAATTGATAGGTGTAGAGGGCACGCAGGTTGGCATGTTTCTGCCACTCGTCGCCGGGCATCTTGTGCAGCATCGACTGTTTGCCGTGCACCACCTCGTCGTGGGAGAAGGGCAACAGGAAGTTTTCGGTGAAGGCGTAGAGCATGCTGAAGGTCAGCATGTCGTGGTGATACTTGCGATGGATGCACTCGTGGCTCATGTAGGCCAGTGTGTCGTTCATCCACCCCATGTTCCACTTCAGGTCGAAGCCGAGCCCGCCGAGATAGGTGGGTCGGCTGACCTGGGGCCAGGAGGTGGACTCCTCGGCGATCATCAGGATGCCCGGGCAGTGTTCATGCACCGCTACATTGAGTTCGCGGAGGAAATCGATGGCCTCGAGGTTTTCCCGTCCGCCGTACTTGTTCGGTACCCATTCGCCCTCATTGCGTGAGTAGTCCAGATAGAGCATGGAGGCGACCGCATCGACCCGCAGGCCGTCGATGTGCATCTCCTCCAGCCAGAAGATGGCGCTGGAGATAAGGAAGGTTTTGACTTCTTTGCGGCCGAAATTGTAGATCAGCGTCGACCAGTCGAGGTGTTCGCCGAGCCGCGGGTCCTCATGCTCGAACAGCGGTGTGCCGTCGAACCAGGCCAGTCCATGGGCATCCTTGGGAAAGTGCGCCGGCACCCAGTCGAGCAGCACGCCGATGCCGTTTTGATGGCAGTGATCGATGAAGAAGCGAAAATCGTCGGGTGTGCCGAAGCGACTGGTGGGGGCGAAGTAGCCGGTCGCCTGATAGCCCCAGGAGAGATCGAAGGGGTGTTCGGTGATCGGCAGCAGCTCGATATGGGTGAAGCCCATGTCTTTGACATAGTCGACCAGTTGCACGGCAAGTTCGCGATAGCTCAGAAACTCACCCTCCATGTCGCGTCGCCAGGAGTTGAGATGAACCTCGTAGATGGACATCGGGCTGTGCAGCCAGTCCCTGTGGGGCCGCTGTTCCATCCACGCGGCGTCACCCCACTGGTGGCGGTTGGCGCCGGGGATAATCGAGGCGGTGCCGGGGCGCAGTTCATGCCGGCGGCCGAACGGGTCTGACTTGAGGAAGATCTCGCCGCTATGGCGGTTGCGGATCTCATACTTGTAGAGATGGCCGGGTTCAAGATCGGGCAGAAAGAGTTCCCAAAGACCGCCGCCGTGTACCCGCATGGGATGGCAGCGTCCATCCCAGCCGTTGAAGTTGCCGACCACACTGACCCGCTCGGCGTTGGGCGCCCACACAGCGAAGAGGATGCCGACGGTACCTTCCACTTCATGTTCACGGGCGCCGAGAAACTGGTAGGCGTGGTGGTGGTGGCCTTCGTTGAACAGATGCCGATCGAAATCGGAGAGCTGCGGGCTGTAGCAGTAGGGATCATGATTGATGTGCTCCCTGTGCTCATGGTCCCGCCACACCAGGCGGTAGTGTTGGGGCAGGCTGCCGCCGTCTCCCCGCCATTCGAAGAAGTCGCTGTCGGGAATACGCTGCAGAGAGATACCGCCTTCGGCGATCGCGACCTCCATGGCGCGCGGATTGAACACGCGCACGATAGTTTCTCCGCCCTCGAAGTGGCGGCCGAGCACGGCGTAGGGATCGTGGTGGCGGGCCTCCTGGATCCGTAGCATGTTGTCGTTGTTGTATGGGCTGTGCATAGTTAATTCTTTAGCTGTTGGCGTGTTATTTTAAATCGTATTTGAGTATGTCGTCCGCACGGCGGCAGATTTCGCGGCCGTAGTCTGTCCACATTCCCTCGCCCCAATAGCGGTAGCAGCTGGTTTGCGACGAGAGCAGATGAAACAGGGCGTTGCGGTAGCGTGCATCAGAGGTTGCGATACCCGGTTCTATCACTGCCTCATAGAAGCGGGCGCTGGCTTCCTCCATCGGTTTGAGCACATGATCGTAGCCGTGTACCCAGGAGAGGTTGTTGGTCCAGCTGCCGCCCTCCATGTGGAAACGGTGGTCCTCCTTGGCGAGGGTCTCGATCACTTTAGCCAATTTGTCCGGTCCGTCTCCCGGTTTCATGCGCTCCCAGATCGCCTTCTGAAACAGCGGTTGGATGACCGGGAAGGCCTCCTCTTTGATGCCCTGGGCGGCCAGGTGTTCCAGATACTCGGTAGCGTTCATGGGCGGCGTCTCCGAGCCGCTGCTCTCGGCGATCACCTCCATGTACTTGGACGGGAACTCGTTCATCATGACACCGCCGTTCTCGCCGTCGGCGATCTGGGTGACCAGTGGCGGTACCTCCTGCCCGGCGAAGGATAGACGGGAGAGGCTGCGCGCCTCGTAGGCGGGCTGCATCTGGGCCACCAGCTTGGTGTCCGATCCCTGGGTCTTGACGATGGCGATGATGCTGACACTCTCGCCCGCTGAATTGGTGCAGACCAGGCGATGGGGCAGGTGGGGACGCTGCGGATTCCAACCGTCCTCCGGCTGCTCGACGGTGTGCTCCTGCACCAGCACCCACTGGTAGCCGCAATCTTTCAATGTCTTGACGAATTCGTAGGCCACGTCGGGATGATTGGGCAGGGCCATTTCGGAGGGCGAGAAGCCGCGCACCCGCGCCAGCGCCTCAGCGCCGAAGATGGCGGCGAAGTGGTGCTGCCAGGCGCGCACGTGCAGGCGGTAGTCCTGTACCGGGGTGGAGGGGGCCACCGGATGTCCCCAGGGGGCGCCCAGCCACTCAGCGCAGCGACGGTAGTCCGGATTGCAGGTGATGGTCTTGAGGCTGTCGATGGTCTCGTTCAGCCCCATCTTGCGCAACCCATGCAGCAGGGTGCCCGAATATTCGAGCATCACCCGCGGCTCGCGACCCTCGCCGACCAACTGGGGGATGAACTCGCCCATGCGCTTGTAGCACCAATTGAAAACGGGGGCGTTGTGGTTGTCGCCGATATCCTGGTGCTCCATCATGTACTGCAGGTTGCTGATGATGTCGGCGGTGCGCAGGTCGCCACCGCCGGCCGGTATCAGGGGCTGGTGCATATGCAGGGCGATGGCATAGGCGCTGCGGATACGGGAGAAGTCAATTGGACTCTCCGGTAGAAAAACCGGCTTGTCCGCATTATCGGCGATGATCCTC
>JASFJY010000428.1:0-3914 GCA_050119415.1 Chromatiales bacterium
CGCCCGAAAAGACGATCATTGCCACGCCTCCGCTGGAACGACAATCCACTGGGGATAGATGTGAGGAGCTGCTACGTAAGGCCGAAGCATTGAAAGGCAAACCGCAGCGGCGTCATGCCGCGCTGGAGCGTTATCGCAAGGAGTGCGGTCAAGCCCCCCCCTGAGGAAGCAGTCGACGCAAAGCCGGGCAGTTTGCAAAGCACCCTTAGTACGCTGTGAAGGTCGATGATATGGAGCGGGTAACGGGAGTCGAACCCGTCTCTCTGGCTTGGGAAGCCAGGGTAATACCGATATACGATACCCGCGCTAGGGTTGGATTCTAGTGTAGCGTGGCCGCCCTGCGCAAGGCCCTCTCAGGCTAGACAAGGCCGTCGTCGTAGAGCGAGTCGTAGGCCGTCTTGCAGTACTCCAGCACCCTCTGCCGTTTCACCTTCATGGTGGGGGTCAGCAGGTCGTTGTCAATGGTCCAGGGTTCAAGCAACAGCGCCACCCGACGGATTTTAGCGTAGCCGGGAAAATCCTTGAGCTGGCCGCGGATGCGTTTCAGGAGTTCGGCTTCGAGCCGTCCGTCACGCAGACTCTCTTCACCGGCGGGATCGATTTCGTACTCCGCCGCCAGACCGCTCCAAAGATCGGCGTTGAGCACTACCAAGGCGCCCAGATAGGGCTTACCCTCGCCCACCACCATCACCTGATCCACCAAGGGATCTAGAGCGATCGCCATCTCCATGTCCGCCGGTGGGATCTTCTCACCGTTGGAGAGCACCAGGATATCCTTGATGCGGCCGGTGATGTGGATATGGCCGTCATCGTCGATACGCGCCTGATCACCGGTATGCAGCCAACCCTCCGGATCGATCATCTCGGCGGTGGCTGCATGGTTGTTCCAGTAGCCCAGCATCATACCGGGGGTCTTCACCAGCAGTTCACTGTTCTCGCCGATACGGACTTCGACACCGCGCAGGGGCACGCCGACGCTCTCCGGTTTGATGTTGTCGAGGGGATTGACGCTGATCACCGGACTGGTCTCGGTCAAGCCATAGCCTTGCAGCATCGGCAGTCCCAAGCCGAGAAAGATCCGCGCGATCTCCGGCGAGATGGCGGCGCCGCCGCTGACCGCCACGCGTAGACGACCGCCGAGCTTGTCGAGAATCTTGCCCGATACCAGTCTGCGCAGCAGGGGATGAATCAGCAGGCCAGGCGACCAGCCGCGCCGGCCCATGCGGCGTTCAAACTCCTTGAAACCGATATCGAGGGTCAGGCGGAACAGCAGACGGGCGATGGGAGACTTGTTTTTCATCTGCTCCTGCACCCGTGCATAGACCCGCTCGAAGATGCGCGGCACGGCGATGATGACGGTCGGCTTGATATACTGCAGATCCTCCGCCAGCTGCGGGATAGAGCGGGCGAAGCCGACGGTGGAGCCGGCCATGATCGGCAGGTAGTAGCCGCCGGTGCGCTCCAGGGTATGGGAGAGGGGCAGGAAGGAGAGAAAGCTGTCCTGGGTATAGCAATCGATCACGGTCAACGAAGCGTGGGCAATGGAGAGCATGTTGCTATGACTCAGCATGACCCCCTTGGGTCGACCGGTGGTGCCCGAGGTATAGACGATGGAGGCCAGGCTGTTGGGATCGGCACGTCGTTGCACCAGGGCCTTGCCGCGGGGTGGCAGCCAATCCTTGGCGGCGCGTACCCGCTCATCGTCGTCACATTCAATCGGCTGCTTGGTCTCAAGCACCACAACCCGCTTCAAGGAGGGGAGATCGCTGAGTGCGTCGCGCATGCGTTTCCAACGTCCCGTATCCTGCACCAGCAGCAGTTTCACCGCGGCGTCTTTTAGAATGTAGGCGATGGATTCGGCACGGTCGTCGGTATAGAGAGGCACCACCACCAGCCCCAGGGAGAGTGCCGCCTGATCGAACATCACCCACTCGGGGCAGTTCCTTAGCAGGATCGCGACGCGATCACCGGTATCCAGCTCCTCCCCGGACAGGGCCTGGCGCCAACGTGCCACCTGTCGCTCCGCATCGGCCCAGCTCAACTCGTACCACTGTTTCTTCTGCCGGTCATAGTTGCGATAGGCGATACTATCGGGGGTACGCTTCACCCGCTGGTAGAAAAGCCCGTCCAGCGTGCGCGCGCGCTCAACCGGGATCAAGTCTTCATGCCACTGAACCATTCAAACCACCGACCGATTCCGCAGCGGCTGCTCGCAGGTTAAGATATGTAATTTCGTCTCTACGTACTTTGTCGATCGCAGATGTTGTAACATTCCGGTTTTCAAGCTGAGATGGCAACCATCTAAAATGAGTTATTAGCACATGCAGATTTACGTAAACGGCGAGGAAAAGCAAATCCCCGAGGGCCTTGACATGGCGGGCCTGGTCGAGCTACTCGAACTAACCGACCAGCGCATCGCGGTAGAGGTCAACGCGGAGCTGGTGCCACGAAGCACCTTCCCCGGCCATAGGCTGAAGGCCGATGACCGGGTCGAGATTATCCACGCGGTCGGCGGCGGCTGAAACAGCACGTCCCTCACAAACCTCTAGGTTCCTACACTATATTAGACAGACAGATGCCAAACGAAACCAACGACAGCTTCAGCGTCGCCGGACGCACTTTCACCTCCCGCCTGTTGGTGGGTACCGGAAAATACAAGGACATGCAGGAGACCCGCGCAGCCATCGAGGCCAGCGGCGCCGAGATTGTTACCATCGCGGTGCGCCGAACCAACATCGGCCAGAATCGGGATGAACCCAATATCCTCGAAGTGCTGCCGCCCAGCGAGTTCACCTATCTGCCCAACACCGCTGGCTGCTACGACGCCGCCACCGCGGTACGCACCTGCCGCCTGGCCCGTGAACTGCTCGACGGTCACAACCTGGTCAAGCTGGAAGTGCTCGGCGACGAGAAGACCCTCTTTCCCGATGTGGTGCAGACCATCAGCGCCGCCGAAGAGCTGATCAAGGACGGTTTCGACGTCATGGTCTATACCAACGATGACCCGATCATGGCCAAGCGCCTTGAGGAGCTGGGCTGTGTCGCGGTGATGCCGCTGGCGGCGCCCATCGGCTCCGGCCTCGGCATCCGCAACCGGCTCAACATTCGCACCATCGTCGAGAACGCCAAGGTGCCGATCCTGGTGGACGCCGGCGTCGGCACCGCCTCCGATGCCGCGGTGGCAATGGAACTGGGCTGCGATGGCGTGCTCATGAATACCGCTATCGCCGCCGCGCAAAACCCGGTGCTGATGGCCTCGGCCATGAAAAAAGCGATCGAGGCCGGCCGCGAGGCCTATCTGGCGGGACGCATGCCGGCCAAGCGCTACGCCTCGGCCTCCTCCCCACTGGAAGGGCTTTTCTTCTAACTACAACCTTTCCGATGGCAGAAACCCACCCCGACAGACACCGCCCCATCCGTAGTTACGTACTGCGTCAAGGCCGCATTACCGAAGCCCAGCAACGCGCTTTCGAGACCCTCTGGCCCCGTTACGGACTGGCCCTCGGCAACGCTCCGCTGAACCTCGCCGAGTGCTTCGGCAACGAGCGGCCGGTTACCCTGGAGATCGGTTTCGGCAACGGCGAGGCCCTGGCCCAGCTGGCCCATCGACATCCCGAACGCAACTACCTGGGGATCGAGGTCCATGGCCCCGGTGTCGGCCACCTGATGATCAGACTGGCACAGCAGGAGAGCGACAATGTGCGCATCCTCCAGGGTGACGCCATGGAACTGCTTCGCCAGCATCTGCCGGCCGGCAGCTTGGCTTGCCTGTTGCTCTTTTTTCCAGATCCCTGGCACAAAAAGCGCCACCATAAACGACGCATCGTCCAGGCGGAATTCGCCGAGCTGGTACACAACGCCCTAATCCCCGGCGGACTGCTCCACATGGCCACCGACTGGGAGAATTATGCCCG
>JASFJY010000429.1:0-3901 GCA_050119415.1 Chromatiales bacterium
AGCACGCTGTTGCGTTGTACCTTCAGGGTCACCCTGCCCTGCAGATCGACAAAGGGCGCGGTGCAGTGACAGATGCCGTAGCGCGAGGCATTGCGCACCTGGTTGCCGGCGATTTCCGTCTCGTCGCTGCCGTGGATGTTCAGGCTGCGAATACCGTGCAGCAGCACCCTTTCGACCTGGTTGTGACTGATGCGCAGGCTAAGCTCTTTATTTAAGCTCAACAGCAGATAAGCGAGTAGGACCAGGATAAGGTCATAGACCGAGTATTTCTTCTCCTCGCCCAGGAGCAGCAGCATATCCGTGAATAGGCTGGACAGATTGCTGGTCTGCCAGATGCCGCCCAGGCCCGGGGTACTGAACAGAATGATCGGTCTCGGCTTACGCACCGCAATGGCCGGGTTGTTGCGGCCGGCCGCCCCGGTATTGGTGTCCAGGTTGTCGGTGCCCCACAGCAGGTTGCCCCTCGAGCGGCTGCCGCATCCGGTATTTGCCTCCACCTTATTATTATGGCAGTCCATGTTGGCGCCCATCAGCAGAATGCCGTAGCCCTTCAACTCCCAGACCATGATGAGCAGAGTGGACTGCCAGGCGGCGGACACCATGGCCTGTTGCAGGTTGGCCTCGTCCAACCCCTGCCACATGGCCTGCGCATGGGGCGCCAGCGGTGAGCTGCTGGAGACCATGCCGGCCCAGTCGCCCACCAAGCTACGCAGATCGGCGCGGAACTCAACCGCATCCCAGTAGGTATCAACCCAGCCGAAAACGTTGGCCGCACCGATGAACAGGCTGTCGCGGTCCGCCTCGGCAGCACCCTCGGCTAGGATAGCCATTTCGGCTGGGTAATAGTCCAGCTCCCGGTCGCTGAAATGCTGCTCCAGACGCACCCCGAACAGCACCATCTCATAGGGCACCTGGGTGTGCGGCCATACGGTCACGGTGTTGTTACTGACCACGCTGCCGTCCAGCCCGGTATAGATGCCGTCGCCGGCCCCGGCCAGCACATTGCCGTCGATGACATAGGCCTGGTTCGCCAGGTCGTCAATCCAGGCCGGATCCATGCCGTCGAGGAATTCATCCAGCGCCTCCTTGAGCACCTCCACCGGCGAGGGCGGCGTCTCTCCATCGCCGCTGCCACCACCCGGAGTGGTACTGCCGCCGCAATAACGAGAGCATAACAGCAGCACCCAGGAGATACCCACCGTCACCAAGCCGAGCAGCCCATTGTCGCCCACCTCCTCGTCACTGCTGCCATCCAGGTAGGCCGAAAGCCAATCGCGGAACAGGGTCAGGATGGCGAGCAGCCACTGCATGGCGCAGCGCAGCCACTTGGCGAAGTCGCCCACCCGGCCGACCGAATACCAGGGATGAACATGAATCCCGCCCCAGGCATGGCCGCTGATGCGGTTGCGCAGTACACGCAGGCCGCCGATGCTGAGCATGTCATGCAGCAACACCCCATAGCGTCCCACTTGCATGCGGTTGTCAGCGATCTCTGCCTTACCGATGAAATGGCTGAAATAGCGCCCGCTGAGAAACTCGGCGAAAGCCTTGAACATCTGCTGCTCGAACAGCTCCTTGCGGCTAGTACCTTCCGGTGGCGGTGTTTCCTCCGCCTCGGAAAGCAAGGCGAACAGCTGGTAGAAGAACCAGGCCAGCTCTACCGTCACTTTCCACAGGCGCTGTATACCGAACAGACGCAACACCGAATCACGCGTCAGTTCTTCGCTATTGACCGCCCCCTTCGCCGTCCTGTCGGCGGCGATGCCGGTATCGGCATGGAAGCGATTGTTGTTCACTTTCAGTCCGCGAACGAAGAACAGGCTCATCGCCGCGCGGCCCGGCTCCAGACGCCGGCGCCAGGCCTTGCGGGGGTCCGACGGCATCTCATCGAGCTTGCTTTCCGAGGCGGTGAGTTCGATACGGCTGTCGCACACCTCGGTGTCGAAGGCATAACCGAGCAGCACCCCCGCCGTCTCCACCAGCAGGCAGTTGTCCCGGGTCGAGACGTCACGCCCGGCCAGTAGCTTCATACCTATACCCATGACCATCTGGTTGTGGCGGATCTCGTAGTCCTGGATCAGCGCAGCAACCACGCCTTGGCTATTGCTGTCGAACGGCTCGAGATGGCCCCCGACTTCGCCGCTCTCATCGGTCGCGGCCTGCTCCGCCAGCTCGGCGCAGGGAGGAAGCTGGAGCAGGCGATCGTCCAATTCGTTATAGAAAGCATCGGCATCGCCACCGCCCGCCTCGCGGTAGGCCTCGAATGTCTCGGCATGACCGAACGGCCGGACATCCACCTCCATCCCCTCTGCGGCCTCCACTCTGACTTCCTCACGCCGTATCTCCTCCGCCGATATGTCGCGCAGATTTCGTGGCGGTTGCGGCCTGGCTTTGCGTTGGAATGCCTGCAGAACCTCCTTAGCTAGCCCCTGCAACCGGTTATCGCTGACGGCACCGTGCAGGGCATCGGCCAGAAACACACCAATGCTGGTGAAATATAGGCTGTTGCCCGTCACCCACAGCTGTTGCAGGGGCTGAATCCGGCGGGGAACAGGCGGCGCTACAGCCTCGGCCGCAGCGCCCTCACCCATGCCTTCACCTTCGGCCGGCGGGCGCAGTGTGGTCAACTCATCGACAATATCCACCAGCTGCTGGGCACGCGCCTGGGCAATGTCCTTGACCGCCAGCATGCGGTTGCCCTGAAGACGCACGTCGCAACATTCGCCCAGCAGCACACAATCGGCTGACTTATCCTCACTGGCATTGATCAGCCGGCAGTCGGCGACCTCAATCGACTGGACATCCTCGTCGAGCACAACCAGATGCGGCAGGTCTTCGGCATGGATCAGCATCCCGGCGACACAGATATCGCGGCTTCCACCCACCACGTAGATCGCCGCATAGTGAGGCTGCTTGGGATCCAACGGACGGTAGATCAGCTTACTCGCCGGCCCCATGCCCTTGAACAGGATGTTCTCCCGGCCATCGATCAACAGCGGCTCGTGGATGTGATGCACGCCGGATAGCAGACAGACACAACCGCCCTCCGCCGGCAACCTGTCGATGGCGGCCTGGATGTCCTCACCGGGGCGGACCGAGATAGTGCAGCACTGGGCCGGCGGCCACAGGGTACGACAATCGTGCACCCAACTGGTGGCGACACTGTCTCTCCAGTGAACCACCGCTAGACGGCAATAGTGATGATGCACACCGCGCGGCGGAGCAGCCTCCAGCTTTTCCACCGAACCGTCGGCGGTGCGGGCGGTGATCAACCAATAGTCGCCGCGCTTGAAGCCGCCGAGAGGATTGGAGGAGTCGATGGAAAAGGCCACCTGCACCCCGTCCTCCAGCTCGTAGAGGCCGCTCATGGTGTCGATCAGGCCGTTGCTGTCCACATCGTTCTGCTGGTCCCAGCGCTGTACCCGGGTGTGACGCACCGGATCGCTAGCATCCATGCCCAGGGCACCGTCGATGGGGGGGGAGATGGTGAGGATGCCGTTGGATTCGTCGATGGCGGTGATCTCGGCCATGTGGCCGCCGATGTTCTCACCGGCGCGGATGCGAAACTCCAGCGGGTCGTCCAGCACCTCCAGCCAATCGCCGACGTTGAAACGCAGCACCTGATCCTTGCCCAGTTCGCGCACCGTGATGCGGTCCAAGCCGGGGTTGATGGCATCCACCGCCGCGCGCACCGAGCCGTTGTCCCGTGACCACTTGAACTTGGCCGTGCCCACCGGTCCCGGGGTGTGGATCTCCACCCGGTATAGCCGGTTCTCCACCCCCCGATATCCGCCAGCCGGCGAAATGATGCAGGGCTTGTCCTCGCCCGGCGCCACCGCCTCGCTATAGAGACGACCTGCGGAGGGCTCCACCAGGGCGTCCCAGGCAGGTAGTTCATCCG
>JASFJY010000430.1:0-3898 GCA_050119415.1 Chromatiales bacterium
GCTGGTTGGCCAGGCGTCGCTGTTGTGCCTTGTTGAGGCCGAACAGTTCATGCTCCTCTCCCTGGTCATAGAACAGCGCCTTGCCGGCACTTGGCTCCTCGTCGAAGAAGAGACATTTCACCGCCGTCGACTTACCTGATCCCGACTCCCCCATGATGCCGAGAATCTCCCCCTGGTAGAGGTTGAAGGAGAGGTCGCGGGCCGCCACCACACTACCGCAGTAAGGGCAAACATTAGAGTCGAACTCGGGACCGGTCTTGGCGTAACAGATGGCACAGCCTCGACCGTAGCGCTTGGAGAGGCCGTTGACGCTCAACACCTTATCCATTGACCACCTCCGCCCCGCTGTCTCCCTGCAGGTCGCCGAACAGACCCACCTGCCCGTCACACCAATCCGAATCGGAGCAGCGGTAGATCTGCTTGCCGCTACTAGAGTCCACATACTCGTCAAGATAGCTGTTGCGGCAGCCGCAGCGGGCACAGGCGCGCCGTTCGCCCTGCTCGTCGTAGAACGCCTCCACCCGGAAGGGCACGTCCTCAAAGGCCAGGGGAACCGCATCGGTGTAGGGCGGCACCGCGTAGATCTTTTTCTCGCGTCCGGCACCGAGCAGCGCCAGGGCCGGTGATCGGTGCAACTTGGGTACGTCCCAGCGGGGGATCGGCGAAGGATCGATCACATAGTGACCGTTGATGCGCGTGGGATAGCGATGGGAGATAGTGATCTCGTCGAACTTCACGATGTCCTCGTAGAGCTTCACCAACAGGCGGGAGTAGTCGGCCTCGCCGTGAAGTTGTTTACGCTTCTCCTCGGAGGCCTCCACCAGCACCAGCGGGTCTGGATAGGGTACCTGTAGCACCAGCAGCTGATCCTCGCGCAGAGGCCTCTCCGGAATACGGTGGCGGGATTGGATCAGGTCAGCCTCGACGGTGCGGGTGGTGGTGGCGATGCCGGGACAGGTCATCTCGATGAAACTGCGCAGGTTTACCGCATTCACCGAGTCGTCGCAGCCCTGGTCGATCACCTTCAGGGTCTCGCCCCGGCCGATCAACGCCAGGGTCAGCTGCAGGCCGCCGGTGCCGAAGCCACGGCCCATGGGCATCTCACGGCTCGAGTAGGGAACCTGGTAACCGGGTATCGCCACCGCCTTGAGGGCGGCGCGGCGCACCTCTTTCTTGGCATACTCATCGAGAAATCCGAACTGCTTTAGCCGTGTCACGCTTTCTCCTCCACGGCGCTCTTCCGGGTGGCGCGCAAGCGGTCCATGTCGGATTGGAAGGTGACGTAGTGGGGCATCTTGTAGTGGGTGCAGAAACCCATGGAATCGATGCCGTCCACATGCAGCAGCACGAATTCGGGATCCTCCGAGGGATTGGCGGGACCGTCGCGCATCCCCTTCTGCAGGGAGCGATCGAGTATGGCCATGCTGATCGCCTTCACCTCATTGTGGCCGAGGCAGGCGCCGTAGCCCAGGCTGAAGGTGGGCTTACTCCCCGCTTCAGCCGCTTCATACATAGCCACCACCTCGCATTCGGTGATCTCCACTTCACCGATCTCCATCGGCTTGCCGGTGATCGGGTGTGGCAACATTACCGGCACGAAACCCACCCGTAGCTCGGCCACCGTGGGGTGGATATCGCCATAGCCACGCATGTTGGAATAGGCGAGCGCCAGTAGGGAGCCCTGTTCTCCACGCGCCATGGTCGCCAGGGCCGCCGAGCGGGGCACCGGGAAGATGAGCGGCTCGCGGGTGATGTCGAAGGGATCGCATTCACACCCTTGCGCCGCCACCTCGGGCAACAGCCCTTCGCGGCGCAGCCCTTCCACGACCTTGGGGAAACTGTCGGGTATCTCCTGCACATCCAATCCATCGAACCATTCACCCGTGATGGCGCTGAACTGTTCAGGCGATTCGTTGAGCAGTTCCATACGCATCAGGCGCAGATGGTAGTCGGTGGTGGCGCCGAGCATCTGACCACCGGGTATATCCTTGAAGGCCGACGAGATGCGACGAGTTACGCGCATGCGGCCGGTATCCAGCGCTTGCGTCTCAGCCAGGCGCGGCAGGGTGGAGCGATAGGCCCGCAGGGCGAAGGCTGCTTCCAGGGTATCGCCCTGAGCCTGTTTGATGGCCAGCGAGGCCAGGCGGGGATGATAGACCCCCCCCTCGGAGATCACCCGGCTGTGCAGCAGGCGCAGTTGATGCTCGATGGTCTCTGCGTCCAGGGGGCGGGCCTCCTCGCCCTGGCGTGCGCGCAGGTAGTCGAAGACAGCCTTGGTCCCCTCGATAGCCTGCCCGCCGCCCTTGATCGCCACATAACCCATCAGCGCACCTCCACCCGGGTGGTGCGCGGCAACGCCATCACCTGCTCCCTGTCCACCAGGATCAGGTCGACGCCCAGCGGAAATCCACAGACCCAGGACTGCCGGCGCGCAAGCCAGTCGGGATCCAGGCCGGCAACGGCACACTCCCGCCGCTCCCGGATACCGGGACCGCTGAGGTTCAAATGAAGTTCACCGCCGTTCAATGAAGTCACCTCGACCACCAGAGTGGCTGAACATTCAGGACTGGGCAGACTTCCGAGCTTCGGTTCGAATGTGGGTGCCTGGTGCCCGCAGCAGAGCAGGTAATCGGCCTGCTCCGGATCGGCCTGAACGCTCTGCAACAGGGTGCGATCGGCCTCGCTCAACAGACCCTGGAGATCACTCAAGCTTACCGAGCCATCGAGCAAGGTCGCCAACACCGCCAAGGTTGCACCCGACGATTCTGTCACGCCATGCAGTGCCTGCCGGCTTCCCGGACGGGACATGGCCTCGAGCAGTACTCGGTAGTTTTGCTGTTGGGTTTCAGCCTGCCAGATGGGTTCCAGGTCAAGCATCGTCCCCTCCCACATCGTCCAGCAACGAGAAGTCCACCCGCGTGCGTGCCAGCATGGCCTTACGTTCATGGTTGAGGTCATCGCGTCGGGTCATGCCATCAAACAGCAGGGCAAAGACCTGACGCCACCCCGGTAGACGGGCCGCCAGTATGGCATCGCACAGCGCCAGCCGCTCCGCCCGCTCCACCCGATCATCCATCACCAGGGCCGCACCTTCGGCCGTCTCGCCCGATTCGGTGGTAACGCTTATGCTGCAACTTGCGAGAGGAAACTCGCCCAGGTGGAATGCTTCATTGAGCGCGCTATCACGCATCCTGAGCATGCCCAGGCCCGCCTGAGGCAGCGTTCGCGGGCGCACAACCCAAGTGGCTGAGAGAGCGTCCACCAGTGCATTCAGTTGTTCTTCCGGCACTGCGCTGAGTGCGCTCAGCCAATCTTCACGAGCTATTTCATTCATTGGTCAGTTATGTTTCTTGATCACAACACGGCGCCATGACCGGTTTGCCATTAAAGGGTCTTGTCGCGCAGCTTCTGCGAAAAGTACTCAAGCAGCACAACGGTGATGAAAATCACCAACAGGATGGTGGTGACATGGCCATAGTCGAACAGGTCCCAGCGTCCCTTCAGCTCCATGCCGATACCGCCGGCACCAACGATACCCAGCACCGTGGCGGTGCGGATGTTACGCTCGAAGATGTACTGTACGTAGGCGATCCAGGCGGGAAACACATGGGGAAACACCGCATAACGCAGCACTTTCAGAGCGCTGGCGCCGGAGGCGCTCAGCGCCATCTGCGGCCCGGGCGGTGCGTTCTCGATCTCGTCGGCGAAGAACTTGCCCAGCACACCGCTGGTATGGATGCCCAGCGCCAGCACCCCGGCGACGGGACCGAAGCCGTACATCAGCACCAGGAACAGGGCGATAATCAGTTCCGGCATAGCGCGGTGAAAACTCAGCCAGCCGCGGGCCAGGCTGTAGACCAGGCGATGAGGTGTGTAGTTACGGCTGGCGAGCATACCC
>JASFJY010000431.1:0-3890 GCA_050119415.1 Chromatiales bacterium
CGCCCCAATACGCCAGATCAAGGCGTGGCTCGCAGGCAGGAGTGGCACATGGATGTGCCGTTTACGGACCGAAGGATGGAATGGCGCGCCCTTTCCAAGAGCCACAACGCAGAGCTGGCGTATTGGGGTGGCTCCCCGCCGGCGAGCCAGGAAGGGGCCATCCGCGGCGTTATGCCTCTTGCAAAGGGCTGGACCATTCCCCGCGAGGCATGCCTTGCACCCCAAGGGCACTTCCTTCGGGGCGCGGCTAGCCCCTTCCTAACTCGCTGAATGTTACAGAATCTGTGACGGGGTACACTAGGTTGTGAAGGGCACCGCCCGCACCAGATAACGTTGGCTACCGCCTGATATCGGGCTGTAGAAGGGATAACAGGTGACCAGCAACAGCTCGTCGCTCCCACCGGGGCTCATCAGCCAACCGGCATCGTCCTCGACCACCGACAGCTCCACAACCCTGTAACGCTGCGTCTTGCCCTGCGCCGATTGCAGCAACAACCGGTCGCCTTTAACCAGTTCGGCAAGAAAACTGAAATGGGTATCCCGATGGCCCGCCAGTAAACTGCGACCGTATTCACCCGGTGTTGCCGACTGCTCGGCCCAGCCCGGACCGAAAGCCAGGGTACGACCGCTGACCCCCGCCAGCACAATCCGCTCCAGTCCCAGCCGCGGCACCGACAGTCGCGCCACCGGCCAGGTATCGGCCCAGGCCCAAGGGCGGATAGGCCGATGCGTGACCAGCGACTGGCGCCAGGCCCGGCCGATCAACTCCTGCGCCAGCCAGGCCTTGACCTCGATCCAGGCCGACTGGCAAAGCAGGCCACAGGCCCCCAGGATCAGCAGCAGGGAGAGCGCGCGCATCAGGCGGTGTGATGGCGTAGCCATAGACCTCCCCCCAGCATCAGCAGGCCCAGCAGCAACAACAGGGGTGCCGGTGTGGCCGTCTGTGGCAAGCGGCCGAAAACATGCGCCGCACCCCAGCCCCGCGGCAGGTTGACCGGCATCATTCCCCCCTCCAGCGACGCCGAAGCGGGTCGTGCCGGTGTCTGCTCAACCGCCACCAGGCTGGTATAGGGAGAGACCAGCTGATGCCGCAGGGCCAGCCTCGTCACTAGCCGCTTTCGCTGTTCCGGCGTCTCAGTCGTTCCTCCCATCAGCTCATGGATGCGTCGACGCGCCCAGAGCCGATGAAGCCCCTGGTGATCCGCCCCCTGCGCCAGAGCGACGCGGTGGCGCCAGGGTGTGCCGTCACGCTCACCTTCGATGATCAGTTCACCGTCGAGTCGCGACGACTTGAGCGCCAACAGCAGAGGCTCGCCCAGATAGAGGTCGGGCAGTCGCGAGGGCAGCACCGTCAATGGCGCCCCGTCCATGCGCTTCAGGCGCAGGTTGCGCATAGCCGGATATTCGAGCTTTTCGAACAGGTTGCGCATGCGCGCCTGCACCTCCGACAAATCGCCGATATAGGTAAAACTACCGCGTCCGAAATCGGCCGCCCGCTGCATGAAGTGGCTGTTGGGGGCCGAGCCGATACCGATGGTGAAGAGGCGGCTCTGCCCCAGGTGTCGGCGGATCTGCTCGAATAGGGCCGTCTCGTTACCCACGCTACCATCGGTGAGGAAGACGATCTGACGCAAGCGCTCTTGACTCCCTTCCCCTTGCTTCAAGGCCATCGCCAAAGCGGGCAGCATCTCGGTGCCCCCTTCGGCCCGCAACCGTTCGACCAACTCCAGGGCGTGCTGCTTGTTGCTGACACTGGCTGCCCGGGCCTGCGGGAACAGGGCATGGCTGTTGTCATTGAAATGGATCAGATTGAAGCGGTCGCCAGCCCCTAGTCGCGACAGAGCGAAACGCAAGGCCGCTTTCGCCTGCTCTATGGAGGTCCCGTGCATGGAGCCGGAGTTGTCGACCACGAAGACGATTTCGCGCGCCAGTTTTTGCGCCTGCGGTTCCTGGTCCGGCGGCATCAACAGCAACAAGGCATACTCCTGTTCCTGCCAGCTTTGGCGAAACAGCGCTGCCCGCGGTTCCAGGCCGGGCTCGGGACGCCAGCTCAGTAGAAAATCCCGATCCGCCGGCACCGGTCCCTCGGCCAGTCGCAGATCCACTGACCCAGCGGACGCCGCGCGCTTCACCACGGGGTGGTAATGACTCTTGATCTCAATCAAGGGCAAGCCGGCATCCAAGGTCACGGTAAGATCGACCGGATTGAGCGGCCCATCGGCGGGATCGGCCACCGGCGGTGTGATCTGGCTGGCGTCGGGTACCTGGTCGGTATCCTCGGCCCAGCCCTGGGCCAGTGCCGCCCCCGGTGATGCCAGGGGTATTCCCGGTATGTAGCGCGGTGCCGTCACCAGGGGAAAACGCAGCTCGAATTCGCCGTCCATATAGCGTACCTGCTGCTGATAACCGATCTCCACCTGCAGCGTCTCGCCCGGGGGAATATTCGCCACCGAAGTGGTGAAGATATTGGGCCGCTGTTGGCTCAACAGACTGGCCCGCTGACCTGCCGCCTTGGCTGCCCGGTAGATCTGTTCGGCCTGTTGCTTCTCCTTGATGACCCCTTCGATCAGCCGTTCGCCGACCAGCATATGTAACCTCTCCACAGCACTGCCGGGCGGTAGCGGGAATTGATAGACACCCTCCAGCCAGCTCGATCCCGGGTTGCGGAACCTTTGCACTACCCGCACACGGGCCAGCATGCCGCTGACCTCCATCTCGACTTCCGTCTTGAGCAGGGGCGCCTGCTGTAGAGGGCGGCCGTCCAGGGCGTAGAGGGTCAGCTGCCCGCTGCCCGGGGCCGGCTCGGCCGCCTGCGCCGAAGTGAAACCGAAGACCACCAGAATCAGCAGCAGCCCCCCCGACAGACCGGTCAATACAGCGGCCGCCAATGTCAGCAGCATCTCGGCTACAAAACCGGGCTGCTTCAGCGGTGACCGAAGGCCCGCCTTACTCTGTGTGTCTGCCGGCATGGGGCACCTCCTGCTGGCGCTTTATACGGCCCCGGGTACGACCAACCTGCCGCTGCCGCACCCAGCGGAAGGAGCCGGTGGAGGGACGCTCAGGCGAGCTGTAGATGAAGACCTCGCTGAGAGGCTGGAGATAGCCCTTCATGACGCTTCCCCCTTGACCAGGGTCAGTTTGACGATGCGGTCGAAACTCAAGCCCTCCAGATCATGTTCCTCATAGGTTGCGTCCGCTTCGCCTACATGATGGATGCGGATACGGGCATCGGACAGCCCCGCACGACGCAGATGATCCGCCACCACCTCTGCGCGCACCCGGCTGAGGTCCTGGTTGTAGGTATCATCGCCACGTCGATCGGCGCCGGCCAGTATCTGCAGATCGAATTCGGGAAAGGCCTTCAGCATCTGTGCCAGGGAGGCCAGCTGGCTGGCGATCCGGGGCTCGATGTCGGCACTGTCGCTGCGAAAACCGAGACAGAAGGAGAAGCCCTCCTCCATGGCGCTCAGCTGGGAGCGGGTATTGTTCAGCAGCGTCTTGTAGGCTTGGTGCCGTTGGGCCGTCTGCCGTTGCGCTTCGGCCAGCGCCTGTTCGCTGGCATCAATCCGCTGTTGCCGATTCTCCAGCTCACCGACCAATGCACCACCGGCAAGACCCACCAGCATGCCCGGTGGTCCCGCCAGCAGACCACCGATCAGAACCCCGCTGGCGGTGGATTTAAGAGAGGTTTTATCGATTTTCTCCGATTTCTCACCGGCCAGCAGGGGCTGGGAGAGCAGCAGGGCGGTCAAACTCATGGTAATGGCAATTTTTTTCATCGCTAACTCCTTTCGGTTGGCCCAGCGCACCGTCCTTGGTGGAGACAGCAATCCTAGCCTGCGCCGGTATTCGAACTTGCGATAGAGATTAAAGAGGTGTGAAATGGCCTA
>JASFJY010000432.1:0-3889 GCA_050119415.1 Chromatiales bacterium
TTTGTCGTGAAGAAACGCTCTATTATCAAGCAAATGGCAATTTGGCAGGCAGGAGTGGTAGAGAAGGGTATGGCTATACCATATCGGTTAACACTGACCCCGGGCAACCGCAGACTCCGTGACTCTGAGTTATTGATCCAGAGTACTCCGAGGTCCAAACCAACCTCGGTCTAAATAAATCGACTCTGTCCCCTGACATGCTGTTTCAGCTAGGCCAATTGGCGAATTCCGGGGGACAGTTTCGGACAGTTTGTTTTCCGGGGACTGAATTCCGGGGAACAGTTTACTTAATTCTCGGCTTGGGGCCAGGCTTCTTTTTGCGCAGCTCCCTACCTGTCAATTCTTCCAGGCCTTGGACAAACGTTGCGTCGCCAGCAGGTCTTCCTGATGAAGAAAATCTTCTTATTGAATCAAATTTCTCTTCAGAGGATTCCTCCAGCAAGTATGACTTCCAGTCTACAATTCGCTGTAATATCGACCGAGGGAACTATCCCAGCTACTTTCTACGACCAGCTCAGTGAGCAACAAGTCTGGAAGCTTCCGGCCGCAAAGCATGTCTTCTGGGTTGATGCGGAACGTTGCGGCAAGCAGAAAGTACTTTTCGAGATCGGTAATTGAACCATAGGCCTACACCTAACACAGGGGGCAGTATAGCTATTTCTGAGTCAATCTGTGTTTAGTCTATTTTCGATTCCGTAATACATGGTGCGGCTTGCCGCACCGAAGAGCCCTGTTCAAAGTGAGTAGAGTTACTCTGTTTCGGGCAATCTTCCCTGGAGCAGTGCCTCAAGTCCGGTTTCATCAACTACCTGCACACCAAGCCCCTCCGCCTTGGTCAGTTTGGAACCCGCCTTCTCGCCGGCGATCAGGCAGTCGGTCTTTTTCGACACACTGCCGCTTACCTTGGCGCCCAGGGCCTCCAGATCGGTCTTGATCTCGTCTCGGGGACGGCTCAAGGTGCCTGTAATGACGAAAGTCTTACCCATAAAGGGCTGTCGCTCCTCGCTCACCGGCTCCACATCGGGCCAGCGGATGCCGGCTTCGACCAGCGCCCGAATAACTTCACGGTTGTGATCCTGGCGGAAGAAGGCAACGATATGGGCGGCCACCACCGGCCCTACATCGGGAGTCTCCTGCAGCTGCTCCTCATCCGCCAGGCGAATCGCCTCGAGGCTGCCAAAGTGGTTGGCCAGGGCCTGGGCGGTGGCCTCGCCCACCTCGCGGATGCCGAGGGCGAAGAGAAAGCGCGGCAGCGTAGTCTGTTTGCTCTTCTCCAGGGCCTCAAGCAGGTTCTGAGCCGACTTCTCGGCCATGCGTTCGAGGCCGCTGAGTTGCTCGAGTCTGAGGCTGTATAGCTCTGCCGGGTTGTTCACCAACCCCAGGTCGACCAGTTGCTCCACCAGCTTGTCGCCCAGGCCTTCAATGTCCATCGCCTTGCGCGAGGCGAAGTGTTTGAGGGCCTCGCGCCGCTGTGCCGGGCAGAAAAGGCCGCCGGAGCAGCGCGCCACCGCCTCGCCCTCCGGCTTGTCGATATCGGAACCACAGACCGGGCAGTGGGTCGGCAGCGTCACCGGTTTGCTACGTCTTGGCCGGTTGGGATCAACCACCGACACCACTTCGGGGATCACATCGCCGGCGCGGCGCACCACCACTTTATCTTTGGGACGCACATCCTTGCGCTCAACCTCGTCCATGTTGTGCAGGGTGGCGTTGCTGACGGTGACACCGCCGACGAAGACCGGCTGCAAGCGCGCCACCGGGGTCACCGCGCCGGTGCGCCCGACCTGAAACTCGATCGCTTCGACCTGGGTTATCTCCTCTTGAGCGGGAAACTTATAGGCGATGGCCCAGCGCGGCGCGCGTGAAACATAACCCAAGCGCTCCTGCAGCGCCAGGTCGTCCACCTTGAAGACAACGCCATCGATGTCGTAGGCCAAGCCGTCGCGCCGTTCGAGGATCTCCTTATAGTATGAGAAACAGCCGGCCACACCCTCTACCCTTTGCGCAATCGGCGAGACCGGCACGCCCCATTGTTTTAGCTGGATCATGCTGGTGCTCTGCAACTCGGCGATCTCTCCCGTGGAGACCTCTCCCAAGCCGTAGGCGTAGAAGCTGAGAGGACGCTTGGCAGTGATCCGGGGATCGAGCTGGCGTAGGGAACCGGCCGCCGCGTTACGCGGGTTGACGAAACCCTTCTCCCCGCGCTCACGGGCACGGGCGTTGAGCGCTTCGAAACCCTGCCTGGGCATGAAGATCTCGCCCCGTATCTCGACCACGTCAGGCCACTCCTTGCCGTCCAGTTTCAGGGGAATCGCCTTGATGGTACGCACATTGCTCGTAACGTCTTCGCCACGACTTCCATCGCCGCGGGTCGCCCCTTGCACCAGGTGTCCCAGTTCATACCGTAGATTGACTGCCAGACCGTCGAGTTTCGGCTCGGCCAGGTAGTGGATAGTCTCCTCGGCTCCGAGCTTCAACCGATCGCGAACGCGCCGTTCGAACTCCTCCATCTCCTGTTCGCTGAAGGCGTTATCGAGAGAGCGCATGGACACCCGGTGTACCACCTCTTCGAACCCCTCAAGGGGGGCGTCGCCCACCCGCTGGGTGGGGGAGTCGGAAGTGATGAGATCGGGATGCTGTGCTTCGAGTTCCTGCAGCTCGCGCATCAGCCGGTCGTACTCTGCGTCCGGTATCACCGGCGCGTCGTAGACGTAATACTGACGGTTGTGGTAGTCGATCTCCTTACGCAGGGTCTCGATGCGGGCCGATGCGGACGGTGGCTTGCTCACCCCTTCCTCCGCGCCAGCTGAACCTGCCGCTTGTGCTCCATGATGCGCTCGCGCAGATGCTCGATGGTCTGCTTGGTCAGGGCGCTGTGGCTCTCGTCCTGTAGATCGCCCACCAGCACCGACGCCAGGCGCTCGGCGGTGTAGAGCATGTCGGAAAAGATCATCAGGCTGTCGCCGGGGCCGGGCAGTTGGGTGAACAGGATCAGACCGGGGGTGGTGAAATCCGCCATCGCCTTGGCCGGAAAGATACCGGGCTCGACCATGCTGGCGACGTTGTAGAGCACCTTTTTGCTACCGTCCGAGGCCAGCCGCTGATAGATGGCCATGTCGGAGAGCACCAGGCCGGTTTCCTGCATCGCCTTCACGATGGCAGGACCGTCGAAGTTGTGCTTTCTGGCACGGACATTGATCTGGATGATCAGGTTCGGCACATCAACCGGCGACTCCTCATGAGCGCTGAAACAGAAAAGTTCCTGCTGCTCCATGACCACGGCAGACTCTGGGTCGAACCTTGGCTCTCGCAGACGCTTCTTAGGGGGTGAAACAGCCACATCGATGCCGGGAATGGGTTCATCTTCGATGCGGAAGCTCTCGATAGACGTGTCTTCATCTTCCTCACCGAGCAGCTCGGTGATCTCCTCCTCTGCCATATATTCAGAATACTCCAGCAGAGGTTCGGCGTCGGTTGCAGGTAAAGGTGCAGGTGCAGGTGCAGCTCCAGCGTCGCTTCGCTCGCCAGTATCCACCCGCTCAAGCGTGTGATCCACCTTGGGTGTTTGGCGTCGCCTGGCCTGAGCCGTTTCCCGCTTGCGGCGCCGGGTTTCGTAGAGATAGATGCCACCCAGGAAAAACAGGCCAACGACAATCAGTATGATGCGTAAGGTCGTCGCGTCCATAGGCTCAGGCTATACGGCGGCCAATTGCGCCGCCTCCTCCACGTCGACGGTGACCAGGCGGGAAACACCCGGTTCATGCATGGTGACACCGGAGAGCTGATTGGCGATCTCCATGGTGATCTTGTTGTGGGTAATAAAGATAAACTGCACCTGATCCGACATAGCCTTGACCATCTCGCAGAAACGCCCCACGTTGGCGTCGTC
>JASFJY010000433.1:0-3888 GCA_050119415.1 Chromatiales bacterium
CGGCGTTGAGTTGCAGGTTGAGTCCTTCGCGTGTGAACAGGGGCGTGTACTCGGAAAAACCGCCGGCAGAGGGACCCGCCCCGTCGAGGATGCCCAGGTTGCTTACCGCGAGTTGTGGTTGTATCGGTGTGGTATTCAGGGGTTGCAGCAATTGAGATTGCAGCAGTTCGCTCAAACGGGCCTTTTCGTAGCGGGGTTGTCCGGTATAGCTGTCGGCGAGCAGGCGGTGAGCTGAGTGGTTGTAGGTGCTGGATTGCAGCGATTTGTAGGCTTCGGTCCGGGCCAGTTGCTCGAACCCCAGCTCCTGGTATATGCGTGCCTGGCTGGCGCCGCGCGCGGCCTCATCCTGGTCGAGGAGGAGCCGCGATCGATAGACCGCCCGGTTGTCGTTCAGATCGATGGAGGTCTGGATATCCTTCAGTGCTTCGATCGGTCTGTTACCCGCCTGTTTGCGGATGGCATCGTAGAACCAGGCGGTTGGATCGAGGTCGTCGAACTCTTTGGCCAGGGTGAATTGGGTGGCTGCCAGGGTATCGCGTTTCTCTTCATAGTAGGCCTTGCCCAGATAGCTGCGGATCAGGGCGTTGCCGGGATCGAGATTTGCGGCGATCTCCAGCTGTCGACGCCCCTCAGCCACATCGCCTTTGCGGATCCGCACCAGGCCGAGTCCAAGCCGGGGCAGTGGCGCGGCTTGGTCCAGGGAGGTTGCCTGCTCGAAGGCTTCTCGGGCACCCTCAAGGTCAAACTGGATGAGACGTGCAAAGCCAAGCGTGGTCAGGCTCTGAGCGTGACCTGGGGCGATATCCACTGCGCGGCTGGCCGCCTCGGTAGAGGCCTGCAGGTTGCGAAACATGAGTTCGAGCTGCGCCAGCCTTGACCAGGCCAGGGCGTTGTCCGGGGCTGCGACTGTCGCCTGTTTGGCCGCCTCTCTGGCTTCGGGCAGTTGAAACCGCGCCTGCTGAGCGTATGAGAGGGCAAGATAGGCGGAGGCCGATTGAGCATCGGCGCTTAACGCCCGCCGGGCCAGATCGACGGCCTGACGATGCTCGTTGTTTGCAGTGGCGATAAGGGACATCAAGGCCAGGGCGTCTGTCTGTTCCGGGCGCAGCTTCAGCGCTGCCGCCAGATCCCGCCGGGCTGCCGCCATACCCCCTACCTGGAGATGGAGCGAGGAGCGATAGATCAGCAGATCGGGGGCCTCTGTGACACCAGGTTCCTCGGCCAGCGCGTTAAAGGCGCCATATAAATCGCCCCGGCCATAGGCCGCAAGGGAGCGGCTTACCGCCTCCGAAGCATGCTGCGCCGGCGGTTCAACCACCGGGGGATAGTAGAAGGCCCACTGAACCGCATCCCGTGGATTCACCACGACTTCGCCACGGGGAGCTTCGCCGGGTCTGGAATCGGCCCGCTGGCCACTGTTCACGATCACCTCCCCCTGCTTGTTGCGGGCAACCACTTGTCCCTCCAGGACCGTCACCCGTGCGCCATCGGGGCCGGACTCGACGGTAAACTCGGTACCTTCAATGTAAGCGTTGATAAATGGAGTATTGACTAGAAACGGTTGGCGAAGCCGGCTGATAAAGTGGCCGATTCCAATCAGTAGTTCCAGAAACGTATTGCCTTTTTCAGTAGGGGCACTGAAGCGCACGCTGCTATTCTCATGCAGACGCAAAAGGCTGTCATTATGGAGGACCAGGCCTGCGCGGCTGTTGCGGCTTACTCGCAAGCGATCTTTGGGGCAGAAGTGCTCGCCTTGCCGCACGACTCTCCAGTGCGGCTCATCAACGCTTTTCGATTCCACACGTCCTTGAATGGAGATTACCCAGGCTACGCTTTCAGTACACTCTCGGGCTGGGAGATTCTGGCTATATCCTAAAAAAAGCAAAAAGAGTGAGAATATGATTTTCCAAGTGCTGCCAATGGGTTGGTTTGTAGACATGCAAATTTCCTTTTGCTGAAACCCCGACTAGGGCTGTTGTAAACAAATTATCGATACTCCCTTGTATGATTTTTTTACGATTTCATAAATATCCCTTTGCTTCAAGTGAATACTTCACGTCGATTCGATGACTTACTGGAGGGGGCTCTCGTTAATTCTGCAACGAACGCGTGGCGAGTTGAAATGCTTCGGAGCAAGGCGAAAAGCGCACCTAACAGCCCGCTATCGCGAAGCTTGTCAACGCGGAGCCGGAGCATTTCATGCTCGCCACGCGCTGATCCATAAACCGATCAGAAGCTCCTGGAATATTTTAAATATCAATCAACTTAACATTATAGCCAGGAGGCGGGATGCTGCGTGGTAGCGATACCTCCAGTCACTCGATATCGAAACCTGGGATCAAAGTCATTGCATGGTGTGAGTCGTGTTGCACAAAATGCCAGTCTTTGTTTGAGCGGATGCGTGGACTTCGGTGGTGTTTGCGCAGTTACGGCTTTCGTCGTCATGTCACGAAGAAGTTGATCCGGTTCAACAACATATAAGACAGAAGATGAACGGCTTTGCGTGTTGAACGAGACACTTAACTGGGGTTTTGAAATTAATGACCAGTTGCATTCTGAATTGTTTTGTGAAGCATGTCGAAACACAACATAGTTTGACTACGTAATATTTACGCCAGCAATAGGAAGTTTGTTCTCGTTTCGGGCGCAAAAATTCAAAAGCGTTTCGCCGATGTGCGATACTTGCGTTGGCTCATGTTCGAGCATGAGACGCGCCAGGATAGGATTCACTCCTCTCCCTAGGCATAAGCGCCATGGTTTGACTGTCTTGTGGATAATAAAAGGTTAAGAGGGAGTTCTTTATAGTTAGTGGCTGCTTACGTCTTCAAGGCGTATTCAAGTTTCTCTTCGGTATAGTGTAACTCTCTCCTTGCCTTTAGCGACTTTTTATCAGAGTGGTCCGCTTAGTGCATTAAGCGGTACCTAAATCAGCGTATCAACGACGATGGTTGATGGATGGAGACGTATGAGATTGATGGATGGAACCGCATGGCAGTTTTGTAATAACTAATATTTCAGGACAACTAAGATGTTCAATAATAAGCATCCATTTATTGAAAGAAGCCTTATGGCAATTCTTTCTTTAGCCGTTATACCTATATCCGCCAAGGCTGAAAACTGTACCGAGACCCCTGTCGACGGTCAGGTTTATAGCCTCATCAACGCCGGTAGCGGATTAGCCCTCGATATCAGCGGTGAGGATAAACGTTATGGAGCCAATGCGATTCAGTGGCCCTATAAAGAGAGCAGCAATCAGCAGTTCCTCTTTACCGACCTGAATAACGGCTATTGGTCTATCAGGGCCGAACACAGTGACCAGGCATTGGACGTGGAAGGTGAGTCGATAGAGGACGGCGCTAACGTCCTGCAGTGGGGCTATCAGGGAGCTAACAACCAGCAGTGGCAGTTGGAACGCTCCAGTAGCGGTGCCTACGCTGTGGTGGCGCGGCACAGCAGTAAAGCCATGACCGTTGCCGATGGCGAGCGCGGCGGCAATGTCTTCCAGCAGAGTGATAACGGTTCATCCAACCAGCTTTGGTATTTCAATCCGACAGACCGGGAGTGCGGGACACAGGAATCAACTTCGGAATCGATAACCGAGCAGTCAACGGAGCAGTCAACGGAGCAGTCAACGGAACAGTCAACGGAACAGTCAACGGAACAGTCAACGGAACAGTCAACGGAACAGTCAACGGAACAGTCAACGGAGCAGTCAACGGAACAGTCAACGGAACAGTCAACGGAACAGTCAACGGAACAGTCAACGGAACAGTCAACGGAACAGTCAACGGAACAGTCAACGGAACAGACAACGGAGCAGTCAACGGAGCAGTCAACGGATCAGGCAGTGGAATCTAGGGAATGTACAGGCCCGGTTGGTGGCACTCA
>JASFJY010000434.1:0-3886 GCA_050119415.1 Chromatiales bacterium
TGTGGGATAACGCCCCTGATGCCCTCTGTTGGGTCGTGTTTAGAAATGGCGAGTATCTTGCCAATGTAACCACCAACAGCTACGACATCTCCTCAATTGGTACTGGTGAGACAATCACCGTGCGAGCTGCCAATGAAATGGGCGGATTGGGCGCGGTTTCGAATTCAGTGACAGTTAACGACTTCAACCGCATGGGCAATCACCCACCTGTCGCGAAAGTCAGGGCTGCTACAGAGACGATGTCGGGTCAGACTGTTACGCTTGATGGTAGTGGTTCATCTGATCCGGATGGAGACAAACTAACCTATCTGTGGACTCAGACCCAAGGCGAGAACATCTTCCTGGCGGATAATTCAAATCCGACTCTCCACTTTGTCGCGCCCTCGGTCAAAAAGCCTACGCAGTACACTTTTGAGTTAACTGTGAGCGACGGAGAACTCGACGAACTAGCCAGTGCAACGATCCTGGTGACGCCTGTTTCCGCCGCCGGATTATGCGGCACGGCTAATGAGGGCAGCAGCTTGACGTTGAATTGTCCCTCTGGAGAAGTCATTACAAGGGTCAACTTTGCTAGTTACGGTACGCCGGGTGGTTCGTGCAGCGCGTTCACCACCGGCTCATGCAATGCCGGCAGCTCGGTGTCGGTTGTCGCTGACGCCTGTGAAGGAATGAATAGTTGTACACTGTATGCCGGTAACGACACCTTCGGTGACCCATGTAAAGGTACTGTCAAGAAGCTGGCTGCAGAAGTGGCCTGCGGTTTGGCAACAGATACCTATCCGGATTCTGCCACGGATACAGATACGGGTGAGGACTGAAAAGCTGCCGTAATACGGTAACCCGGTTCAAGCGTTTTCTAAAGCTATGTTTGAACGACATTACAAGATAAGAACTACAAATGTTCAAACACGATTACGCTTCTGGGGGGGGCCGGATAGGTAGCCTCCTTCCACGCAGATTTCGCGGCTGATGCGTCACCGGCAGAATCGCTGTAGCGGCTTGAATCCACGATCAGTTGCCAGCCGCCATCACGCACTTGCGGCATTTCTACTTCCAGGGTGCGATCGGACATGTTCATGATGACATGAAGGTCGCTCTCATCCTCTTCCACCGCCGCCAGGGTGAATGCCAGCAGGCGGGCATCCCTGTCGTCCCAGGAAGGTGTTCCCAGGGTGACGCCATGCCAGACAATATCCGGTTTGACTGCGGCATCAGATACCTCACCACTGAGAAAACGCCTCCTGCGCAAGGACGGATGGCGTTTGCGCAGTGCTATCATCTGGCGTACAAAAGCCAGCATATCGGCATTCTTTTCAACCAGTGTCCAGTCAAACCAACTCAGTGCGTTGTCTTGGCAATAACAGTTGTTATTGCCTTGCTGGGTATTGAGCACTTCGTCACCGGCCAGCAGCATGGGCACACCCTGGCTCAACAGCAGTATGGCGATGGCATTCCTGGCCAGTTGCCTGCGTAGAGCCAGCACGTTCGCATCGTCTGTTTCGCCCTCGACGCCGCAGTTGTAACTGAGATTGTCATTATGTCCGTCGCGGTTCTGTTCGCCGTTCGACTCGTTATGCTTTTGGTTATAACTATAGAGGTCATAAAGGGTAAAGCCGTCATGGCAGGTGATGAAGTTGATGCTGTTGATGGGCAGGCGATGCTGGGGCTTGTAGAAATCACTGCTGCCACCGATGCGGGTGGCCATCTCAGCAATCATGCCTCCGTCTCCGCGTACGAAACAGCGCAACGCGTCCCGGTAGCGGCCGTTCCACTCCGCCCATCGGTAACCGGGAAAGCTACCCACCTGGTAGAGCCCTGCCGCGTCCCAGGCTTCGGCGATAAGTTTGGTAGGGGCCAGTTGATCAGATAGTTCAATGCCCCAGAGCACCGGCGAATCGTGCATTGGTTTACCATCCTCACCACGCGACAGGGCACTGGCCAGGTCAAAACGGAATCCGTCAATATGCATTTTCCGTACCCAGTACTCCAGGCAACCAATGATAAACAGGGAAACGATCGGGTGGTTGCAGTTCACGGTATTGCCGCATCCCGTGTAATCCAGATAGATCCGCTTGTCCATGTTATCCAGGTGATAAAACGAACTGTTGCCCATGCCCTTGAAATTGATGGTAGGGCCGTCTACGCCACCTTCCGCGGTATGATTGAACACCACATCCAGGATGATCCCGATACCGGCGCGATGCAGCGCCTTGACGAGGTTACGAAACTCATCGAGGTGAGTGCCCTGGTCCGGGGTTACGCAATAGCCGGGGTGGGGAGAGAAGAAGCTGTGGGTACTGTAACCCCAGTAGTTCCTCAGTCCGAGTTCCGCGGTGCCAACCGGTATATCCTGTTCATCGAAAGCCATGATCGGCATCAGTTCGACATGGGTAATGCCGAGTTTCTGTAGGTAGGGTATTTTTTCGATCAGCGCCGCGAAAGTCCCTGGATGGCGAACGGATGACGAGGGATGACGGGTGAAGCCGCCCACGTGCAGCTCGTAAATCACCGAGTTTTCGCTGCGTATGCTCAGCGGATCATCACCCTCCCAATCATAGTCGTCAGTGACAACCAGCGAGCGCATGGCGGTTTTTCCGTTGTCACCGGGTTTGCTGGCGGTTTTTCGATCCCACAATCTGTGACAGACAGCCCGCGCCCAGGGATCGAGCAGGTGCTTGCCCGCATCAAAGCGATGGCCGGTATGTTCGGTGTCGCCGGGTCCATCCATCCGCCAGACATACCAGATACCCGGCATCAGACCTTCCACGTAGACATGCCAGACAAAGAATGTTCGGTTCACCTCCGGATCCAGGTCGATAACCTGAAAGGGTTCGGTGCTGTTGTCCGCATCAAATAACAACAGCTGCACCCGTGTCGCATGCCTGCTAAACACTGAAAAGTTAACGCCATCGGTATCAGGTTTTGCTCCGGGGGGATAACGGACACCTGGATTTGTTTGATAAACCTGGGTTATGTTCATAGTTGTATAGTCAGGTTATTTGGTATGCGGTTTTTTTTAATACTTTATAGGGAACCTCTGATTCGTGAATTGATCAGTGGTTAGTTAAAGTATAGTCTGAAAAAACAGTGTCTAATGACGTTTATTTAAGGGGGAAAGGGAGGGTTTATACAGACAAGCAAGATCTGATTTATTGGATTATGCGAAAAATCGATGAGTCTGACCCATTAATTTGTGCTAGCGCTTGGCACGATATGTAGGAGTCCGCTCCCGCGGGCGATAAGTTCTTTCGATTCCCTATCGCCCAGGGGACTGGGCTCCTACCCATAGGATCGAATCAATAAGGTCACACTCACTGCTGTCTCTCTTAGCTCCCCCTCCTTCCGGGACAGCCGTGAGGTGAGACAACAGTGATTTTTACTATTATATTTATACAGGGCGATAGTGGGCGCATGCCGGAATCCAGCTGCGCCACAGGATTGTCGAGCGTCTTTTTTTCAGCAAAGAACACTTCTTTATCTTCCAATAGATACTTTGGCCTGCCTATTGGCAAATGCTGCCGGTGACAGTGGGAATTTCAGTGCTATCGCCACCGCTTCCCTGGAAGCCAAATATCACTGCCTGTCCGGGCTCAATTGTGGCGCTCCTTGCGATGCTTTGCGCGCTGTAGGGATTACTGCCGCTTAGTCTGGCATTCCACGAATGGGTAATTTTCGTAGCTCTACTGTAGCTCCAACTCACTGTCCAGTCTTCGATCGTAGTTGAACTGTTGTTGATCAGTCGAATCGCACCGATAAAGCCGTTGCCCCAGCTGTTAATGAGATGGTAGCTACATGTCGCGCCGCCCGTAGAGGACGAGGGGGGGGATGTTGGACTCGATGTCGGTATCGGTGTCGGTATCGGTGCCGCTGTCGGTGCCGCTGTCGG
>JASFJY010000435.1:0-3878 GCA_050119415.1 Chromatiales bacterium
CCGTGTGGGCGATGCTGGGGATATACCAGGCACTGCCGAGATCGAGATCGGCCCAATCAGCTATACTGTCCTCGATAGCTTCATCTACCGCGTCGTTAATATAATCGACGGGATCCGGAATAAATCCCAATAAACCGGTAACACCGCTTACCGTACAGAGAACCGGCGCGAACACCACGGTGGTATTAAGCTCAGGCACCAACTCATCCGGAACTTCAACGCCACCGGCACTGGCACTCGCAAGCGCCGTCAATTGCTGCGCTGCCACCTGTGAATTCAAGGCGCTATAACTGCTTTCATTGCTGAGGTCGCCAACACAAAGTGGGCCGGCACTATCAAATCCATCTTCGCAAGGCTCGTAACAGAGACCGTCTTCCAGAACTAAACCATCTTCGCAGGTAGTGGCCATAAGCTGCTGTGAAAAAATATCTTTGCCACTAAACTTCATGAACCATTTAGCACAAAACAAACCCAGATCGGCCCATCCACTCGGACAGTTCTCCCAACATTGCCCTATTGCAGCGGTGTAGCCTGTCGGACAGATCTCCGCACAGATACCCCAAACCTCATCAAAACCTTCGGGACAATACTCCGGTAAACTACCGATACCTCGACTGTAGCTGGTGGAGAACAACGAGTCCTCGAGTTCATCCAGCGTTGTAGTGGAGGAATCCGTGAGCGAATCCTGCACAATGCTTGACACGGACACGAATGGCGAACCTTCACTATTTCCGGTAACCGCCTCAAGAGCCAACGAATAGAGGGCGCCACTATCGATGTCACTGTCTAATTCGAGCGAATTACTCGACGCCCAGCAGTGATTAAACACAAAGAGAAAAGAAATACAGAGGTAACCGAACCGTTTCATTTTTTACTTCCCCACCTTAACAATGAAATAACGGATTGGATGGTCTGCCGCCAGTCTCGAGGCTTAACTAATTAGCTTTTCACCGCAGTCTAGATAAGTTTGAGAGGTGCACGCGAGCGTGCCGTTGCACAGCAATCATTTGAAAAATAAATGTTGAGATTGAGACAAAACGAACCACTAACTTCACCCTGGTTCAGAGATCCTATCCCCATAATAACGAGAAGAGTACAACGTTAAAAAACCGATGACTACTTCTCATTGGGAATAAAAGTACCATTTCAAGAATGAGAAATAAAGCACATTTCACAAGCATCTTTCCCTTAATCTCAACCTTACCATTCGGCCGGCATACGGCCGATCAATGAGTTGATCAGTTGCTCTTTCGGAGCGGCTCGAAATAGCAACCTATTGATGATGGTGCAAATACCAAAGCTGGAAAGCGAGAACGATACGAGGACGCGTTCAGCGCAGCTCGGTTACATTTTGTACTTGGCTAATATTCAAGAAATACAAGTAAATTACTTAAGTTATTATCCCGCCACCTTAACTTTTTATTTCTCTAAGCGACCGGGTGAATCATTCGGACTAGATGCAGGTCGGCCAGGGTGTAAAAACAAGCGCTCCCCTGGATCAAACACCAGCTACGCCTCCATACCGTTGCGCTTATACTCAACCGCATTCTCATGACATAGATGATTGCCTGGCACCAACGCACGGGACACTCTTTCAGACTTTCTTTCCTAGATCACGGGTTCCTTTATTTTAAAACCAAGATACAAGCCGTGATGTATGCTATTAAAACGCTCTTCCTTAACTTGGATACCTTTGTTTACTGTTGAAAGGGAAATACTATGATAGTGACAAACATCGAAATCATTCCAGACAAAAGAATAATTGAGCATTTGGGCTTGGTTCAGGGGAGTTCCGTTCGCACCAAACATGTAGGCAGGGATATTATGGCCAGGCTCAAAAATATTTTAGGCGGCGAACTCAAGGGACACACCGAACTGCTGCAGGAATCCAGAAGTGAAGCAGTTATCCGCATGGTCGAACAGGCTGAACTGCTGGGAGCCAATGCGATACTCAATGTACGCTTTTCAACCTCAAGCATCGCGGCCGGCGCCGCTGAGTTGTTCGCTTACGGCACGGCCGTGATTCTGGAGTACTAATATGGTTGAGCTGATCGTTCTGATTGGCTTATTGGCTATTGGTTACGGCTTTGGCACCTACGCCGAGAGCAAACACTATAAGTCGATTATCGAAAGAGAGATACAACTAAGAAGAATACCCGCTGTCACATCGAAATATCCCCCGGCATGGAAAACGCTTGCAGGTGCCCAGCTGGTCAGCGGCAGCGTGGTGGTCTCGGTAGACTATTACAAGCAGCTCATCGCTGTCTTGAGGAACCTGTTCGGCGGCCACGTCACACCCTACGAAAGCCTTTTGGATCGCGCCAGGCGTGAGGCAATATTGCGCATGAAAGCCCAAGCGGATACGTTGAAGGCCGATATTGTCTTCAATTTGAAGCTTGAGACTTCCAGTATTCATAGGGGAAGATGGATTGGCTTTGGCTCCATAGAAGTATTGGCCTATGGCACTGCATTGACCAAACACCGCGATGGCAGAGTGTATTGCCGATAACAGCAGGGTTTGACGGATTACGGACATAATCGTTCACATCCGCAAAATGTACGGCATGCCTGATACTATGTTTATATTACACCCGCAACCTTCAGTATAACGCCAATGACCCTGACAAGCCGACTACTGCTGCTGATGATCGTAATCGTCATGACCATGCTCGCCAGCGGCACCTATATCGCCCTCGGCATTGCCCGTGAGAATGTCTCCACAGAGATAGAGTCGAACGCCCGCCTGACCATGCAATTGTTGACGGCCGCCCTGATCAGCGGTAGTGCCGATAACCAGCCGATGGCACAGGTGCTTGAGCAGCAGCAGAGAGAAAACCGCCAGCTCAATAGGCGACTGCTGTCGGTGCAGGAGTCGGAGCGGCGTCACCTGTCGCGCGAACTGCATGACGAGTTGGGGCAGTCGATCAGCGCTACCTTATAAAGCGACATCCACTAGAGAGAACCCATCGATCTCTCAATAAACCCTCCCCACATGAGAGAGACCATGTTCGTTACCCCACCAGGCCGCAAGACTTTGCTGTTAACCGCCACCCTGGCCTTGCTGAGCAACGGCACAGGTTGGTCGGCCGAACCCCTGCAGTCGATCGACGTTATCAGCACTACGCCGCTGCACGGCGTTGAGATCGAGCGCAACCGGCTGCCGATGCATACCGAGATCGCCAGCGACGAGCAACCCCGATATCACCGACCAGGACACGCTCGATTTCAGCCCGCGGTCGGCCTTTCTACAGCCCTTGGCGGGGCGGGAGAACCAGCTGATCGTCGGCATGGCAGCCGATCGCAGCGAGGTCGATTTCTCCTCAAACACCGAACTCGGCAGCCTCGACAACAGCCGCCAGGCGGTCGGCAGCGGCATCTTCGTCGAGGAGAGCTTCACCGAGGTGAAGATCGAGTCTCGCAACCCCTCCCTCTACCTGACCGACAGCGTCTATCTCTATGCCGGCTACAGCGAGTCGAACCGCGCCCCCATGGCCATGGAACTGACCTGCGCCGACCCGGAGGATCCCTGCCGGCTGCCCAACGCCTTCCTCTCCGATCGGCCGCTGGAGCAGGTGGTGGCCAAGACCTGGGAGAACGACGAGGTGCTTGGCGACGATTATGACAACCCCCGTTTCCTCTCGCCCGGTTCGCCGAGGGCGTTCTGGGCAGGCGTCAGGTACGAATTTTAACGAGTGAAAGTGAATGGGATAGCGTGAAGACAAAGAGTTTGCTGCTTTTCATGCGGGTTAGTGCTTATATGCAGGGCTTGCATGCTTCCCCGACCTGCTCAAGGGAGTGGTGCACAGGCCGAAAATAAAAGGTTTATATCCTCGGTTTGGGCGGGCTGACCGATTTGGGTGTGTAGAGCAAAGCGTCTA
>JASFJY010000436.1:0-3874 GCA_050119415.1 Chromatiales bacterium
ACATTCGGCAAGTACGGCGGCCGGGACAATACCGACTTCGTTCTCGTTCTGCAGAAATCCGCTTAGCGGCTTTAAACGCTAACGGGGCAGAGGAGCCAAATTACCCCTTTACGAGGCCAAACGCTTAGTCATCATGAGAGCAGCGCCGGGATTTCATAATCCCGGTTGAAAAGAGCAACTCAGCGTAGCTTTAGTGCAGAATCGCAGTCATGACTGCATATAGAAGTTTCGCCGCTTATTTTTCTTTTTGCTCGCCTCTGCCTCCATGTAAGTTCGCGACATCTTCCAGGGATCCGCATACTCTTGGGCGCCGGCCTCTGAACCAAACTCCTTCCTTATGCGCTCCCGCTCATAGTACAGACGCAGGACCAAACCGATTACGCACCACATACTGACTTGGCTCGCCATGGGATAGAATGACTGTCCGGCAACACACCCGACCAATTGCGCAAGAATAAATGCAATGCCCGCACCGCCGGCTGCCACATAGATCCCGGAACTATCGTCCTTGAACAGCGAGATACTGTACCGCACAAGCAGAAAGTAAAAAAAGAATACTGGCAAAGACAAGAGCCAACCATTATCAAGCAGCATCTGGAGATAGGCGTTGTGGGGATGAGGAAAGGGGTTCCCCATTTCGAGCGTCGCCAAGCTGACGCCACTGCGCTGCATCGCATGCCTGCCATAGCCAATCAGTGGCGACTCCCCAATTTTTTCAATCACAAGCGGCCAGATAACTGTACGTCCCGAAGTTACAGAGACCATATCCACTGAGCCCTCAGTACTCTCAATAACGTCCTGCGTCTGAGGATTGCGCCTTTCGACGACTTCTTCGTCACCACTGAACCCCTGAAAAACGCGTTCCTGGACCGCCGGCACCGTGGCGATAACAATCAGTGCGAGTATGGGAGCATAGACGAGAAAACGCCGCCATCTGAGATAGGCCAGCGCTAACGCGGACACCGCCCAGCTACCTACACCAATCCGCCCCCCGGTCAAAGCAATAGCAAAGGTTGTCAGCACAGCCGCGATGTTAGTCGATATGCCGAGAAAAGCGCCCTTAAAAAGCGACCTATAGGCATAGATTGCCCAAGCTCCTCCCCCTAGGAGCACTGCCAGGTCACTTCGATAATAACCTATGTCTCTGTCGATAATACGAATAGCCGCCTTTTGCAAGCTGTAACCATCCGACAAATACCCCAAAGGAGTGGCTTTAATCACCAACAAAGCGAGAAGTAAATTCATAATAAGTACCGAGAGCAGGCCCCATTTGAATCTATTCAGGCTGTTGCAACCCAGAAAAAAGAGCAGTCCAGGTAGGGTGTACTTCAAGACATTGATCAGATCGTCAATAAAAAAGTCACGTTTGCTGTGGACTTCGCGTTGGAGCAGGGTGGCATATTCTATAACACCTCCTAAATCGACTATTCCGCGCGCAAAACTAATTAGAATTACCGCCAGATACCACCAGATCAAAAAAACCACCCTCCCCTCAATCTTGATGCCTGCCCTGCCGCCCTTTTTCTCGGTTACCCAAAAGGCCATTAAGGTGAACATCATCAGAAGGTTCCAGGGATTCATTCCGGGAATATTGAAAACGGTTTTTGGCATATCCGGCCTCTCTATGAAGGCCATCAAGACGATGAGAAAGCACAGGGTTTTCCACCAATCTTTCCATGCATAAAAGGTGAAGAACAGAATCACCACCCATAACAGGTAAATTCGCATCTATTTTCTCTAACTGGTCGATTACGGTTCCACCCTCAGCGTGATCAGCCGAAAAAAGGTAGATCCCAAAGCAAGCCCACACTTCTTGAAAGATGAGAATCCCTTCACCAAAGACATTTTATATCAGCCACATGGGAGGGTCACCCAGGAAACTTCACCAGGAGCCGGGTAGCAGACACCGCCACCCCTGAGGCACGCACCGCAGGGCATACGGCCAGAAAGCGGGGGTCCAAATAGCCTTTGTCGCCCCATCCTCCACAGACACCCGATGTCATGACTCAACAGCTTAATCAGGCCTTGTACAGGCAATGAGACTCAATTCATCCGTCAGATATCAGCCCGAATACTTAGCAGGGACACTTAGATAAAGAATCTAACTTGTGGTTTTTACTTGTTTTTCATGGAATATTAGCAAATAACTGAACTCCACTGAAACCGCCCTCACGTCAGAAGTGCCTGAAAATGAGTAAAAAAGCGTCAAAAAAAGGCCCTAGGTAGCGACAAACTGGTCACAATTCACAAAACCAGTTCAACATAAATCACATTCCACGCAATCGGTCAGATATGAATACAGTTCCTATTTTAAGGAGTATTCCTTGCTTTTCAGGGTCATAGACTATGTCATTGATCATGAATAATCCTCCCCCCCCTGACTGGAAGGGCGCTGGAGCATTAAATCAGCCCCGAATCCGGCCGACAACAATGTTGCCCGACGAAACTATATACACCGGAACGTGTAACGGACATCGGCATTCAGTATGGAAGTTCATGATGATATTCACTACAAAGATTCTAAGTCGGTCACGAATTGGGCATATTTAGGTGTTTGCCCTTGTAGAATGTGGCATAATGATAAGCTATATGTATCAGAAGGTTACATCGGAATTCATCAGCTTTCAGCCCATGCCTTCGGCACCTCCGAATGGGTGGAATCCTGGGCATATAGGACTTGGCCTGCAGATTTACAAGTTGGATACCGCTCCATCATACCTCGGCCAAAACCCAGGATAAAAATTTTTTAAACATTGCGGTCATACCACACGAGGTAAGAAATGAATAGACGTGACTTTATAACACGAGTGCTTCCGGCCAGCATGATGGCCGCTCTCACACTGCCTCGTGTTAATCTGTTTGCAGCCCTGACAGCATCAGATGGCAAGGCATGGGCATACATCGGCGTACCTTATCCGACAGATGCCCTACCGGGCACATCAGGCTCTCCATCCAGCATGGCTATCATGCCGACAAAGCCAAACGGAGCGCATTATACGGCACACGACTGGTATAAGGATAACCCGAACTCGTATGATCCCTGCACGATAACCACGCCAACGCCTCCCTCAACGGTGACTGCCGGTGAATACGTCGTTGACAAGTTTCACCCGAACGCCACCGACGCAAATCAGGGCGACAATGCAATCGGTGGAACCGTATACGGCACAACCAATCGTCCGCGGGCAACCTTGCCTTCCATCATGCCGGCCTCTGCCGGCACCAAGGTGTTCATCTATGGTGACGGCACCCCGCGTCCTACATCAGCGAACAACAACCGCAAAGTCGACTACAGCCAATGGAAGAACCTCGATTGGGAGTTCAACGGCACAGCTGCGAATCCCTGCTGGATCGTCGGTATTGACGACCCCCGGATTGAATGCAATGAAACCCAGATCAACGACAGCGAGCACTTGATCGTCGACGGTATCGTGTTCGACTCCACCGTTTATTACGGCTCGTCTTTCGACGTGAACAGCAGCCGCTATATCACTTTTCGCAACAGCGCCCAGTACGGCAACAACTATAACGGTCTGTTCGACGTCAACGATTCTGAGTTTGTGGTCTATTATAAAAACGAATGCGCCTACACAGGCTACCCGTTTGCCGATTACGGTTACGTTGACCGTCACGGTGTGCGCCCACTTTACGGCAGTCGTTTTACCTGGTTCATCGACTGCCATATACATTCGGTGTCAGGCGACGCCATGCAGGCCGGCAACAGTTCCAACTCTCGCCCGCAAAGCGAATCACCGCACTATGTCTACTTCGCGGGTAATCACTGTCACTACTGTGGAGAGAATGCGGTCGACAACAAGAACTCTTATCATGTCGTGATCAGTCAATGTCATTTTCACGATTTTAAATCCGCCTA
>JASFJY010000437.1:0-3871 GCA_050119415.1 Chromatiales bacterium
TCTCCGGTCTGTTGCTCATCATCTTCTGCACATGCCGTGCGGCACTCTCTGTCAATTCAATTGCCACTTTTTACCTCCGCGAATTTTGCATGGTGAATGGTGCTGTTTGATTCGTTCACGCTGAAATCAAACAGGCCCTGCGCTCAGCGCACTCAAACCCATTCAAAATTTATAATTCAGTATGAAAATTCCTCACAACATGCCCAACTGCAATAACGCCTCTTCGCTCATCCGCTCCTGAGTCCAGGGCGGGTCCCATACCAGCCGCACTGTGGCGTCGGTGACGCCGGGCACCGCATCGATCACCCGCCCCACTTCATGGGGTAAGGTGCCGGCCACCGGACAGGCCGGCGCGGTCAGGGTCATATCGACCTCAACCACACCCTGGGCGTCCACATCAAGCCGGTATATCAGCCCCAGGTCGTAAATATTGACCGGGATCTCCGGATCGTGGACCGTGCGCAGCGCCTCGATGAGACGGTCAGGCAGCGAGGTTGTCAGCAGTTCGGACATAGATCGTTTTTATACGCGTTTTTCAGTTGTTAATCGTGAGGTTTTATAAAACGTGAGCGTAGCGAATACCGCCGCTCACAACTCAAAACGCTCTCTCCAGTTGCACCTTCGCCCGTATTACATCATTCAACTGCTCGCGTAGGCTCTCGCTGCCAAAGCGCTCTACGATCTCGCTGGCAAAACCCAGACAGAGCAGATGACGTGCCCGCCGCTCGTCCAGACCGCGTGAACGCAGGTAGAAAACCGCCTGGGGATCGAGCTGTCCCACCGTGGCGCCGTGGCTGCATTGCACATCGTCTGCGAGGATCAACAATTGTGGTTTGGTGTCGATTTCGGCTTGGCGCGAGAGCATCAGATTGGCATTGTGCAAATGGGCATTGCTCTTCTGCGCCTGCTCCCGCACCTGGATCAGACCGTCGAACACCGCCTTGCCCGCACCGTAGAGAATGCCTTTGAAATGGGTGCGACTATCACAATTGGGTACCGCATGATCCATATCGAGATGAACATCGGTGAGCTGGCCATCACCGGCCAGATAGAGCCCGTCCAGTTCACAGATGGCACCCGCGTCAGCGAATCGGTTGTTCACTGTGGTGCGCGACCAGGCCGCACCCAGTGAAGCCTGCAGGCCCTGGTAATGGGCCGCTTCATCGAGACCGAGATGGATATCACTCAGGTGGTAGCTCTGTGCGGCCTCCAACTGCAGCCGTTGGTGAATCAGTCTCGCTCCCTTGGCCAGACTGACTTCACAGACCAGGTTATTGAAACAAGCCACTGCGTCGTCAAGGCTCAGATAGCGTTCGATCAGGTTGGCTTTGGCGCCTTCTGCCAGTAACACCAGATGACGGCTGCGCAGGGCCCGGCCCTCGGCGGCGCGGGTGGTGACATGCAACAACTCGATCGGTTTCTCGAGCCGCACGCCGGCCTCCACGCGAATCACCGCCCCATCGTGCAGAGTGGCCAGATTCAAGGCCGCAAAAGCGTGTTGACCTATACCCGACAAAGCCCCCACCGCCGAGAGCGTGGCGCGATCGCCGGAGGCCATGGCCGAACGCAGACTGCCCAGCGAGACACCCTGCGCTTCGCAAGTCGAGAGTTCCGCGCAATAGACACCGTCGACAAGCACCAGACGGCCGGCCACTGGCTCTTTCAGAAACTGCCGTATAACGGCGTTACGGGGAAACACCTCCACGCTGTCGCGGGTTTCGAACTCACGTTTCAGCAGGCCGTCAATACCGGTATATTTCCAGTCCTCCTGTTTGGCGTGGGGATAGCCGATGTCGGCAAACTGTTGTGCCGCCGCCTGACGCTGTCCCCGCAACCAATCGCCCGAATCACACGGCAATGCATCGATATAACGCGATGCCTCCTCGAGCCGCTCGTGCAACCGCCGGTTCATGCCGCAACCTCCCCCAACAACCAGCCGTAGCCACGGGCCTCGAGCTCATGAGCCAGCTCCATGCCGCCGGACCGGATAATGCGGCCGCCGGCCAACACGTGCACATAGTCCGGTTCGATATACTCGAGCAGCCGTTGGTAGTGGGTCACCACGAGCATCGAACGCTGCGGCGAACGCATCATGTTGACGCCATCGGCGACGGTGCGCAGGGCGTCGATATCGAGCCCCGAATCGGTCTCGTCGAGAATTGCCAGGTAGGGCTCCAGCATGGCCATCTGCAGGATCTCGTTGCGCTTCTTCTCCCCCCCCGAAAAACCGGCGTTAACGGAGCGCTTGAGCAGTTTCTCGTCGAGCTTCACTGCTTTGGCCTTTTCCCGCACCCGCTTCATAAAGGAGACCGCGTCGATCTCCTTCTCACCGCGGGCACGGAGGATGGCGTTCAACGATTCGCGCAGGAAGGTCATGTTATTGACCCCCGGCAACTCCACCGGATACTGCATGGCGAGAAAAACTCCCTGCTGGGCCCGTATCTCGGTCGCCAAGGCCAGCAAGTCCCGGCCCATGAACTGGACCTCACCTCCGCTGACCTCATAACCGTCGCGGCCCGCCAAGATATGCGCCAGGGTGCTCTTGCCCGAGCCGTTGGGCCCCATGATGGCGTGCACCTCACCCGCCATGACCTGCAGATCGATCCCCTTGAGGATCTCCTTACCGTCTACGTTGGCGGTCAGATTCTTGATCGTTAACATCTCCAAACCTCTCTCTTAATTGTTTTAGCCGACGGCACCTTCAAGACTCACCGCCAGCAGCTTCTGCGCCTCCACCGCGAACTCCATCGGCAGTTCCTTAAAGACCTCTTTACAGAAACCGTTAATGATCATCGACACCGCGTCCTCCTCCGACAGACCGCGCTGGCGACAGTAGAAGAGTTGCTCCTCGCTCACTTTGGAAGTGGTCGCCTCGTGCTCCACCTGGGCGGTGGGATTTTTCACCTCGATGTAGGGGAAGGTGTGGGCGGCGCAGCGGTCACCGATCAGCAGCGAATCACATTGGCTGTGGTTACGGGCGTTTTCCGCCTTCGCCGCAATGCGCACCAGGCCGCGGTAGGCGTTACTGCTGTGCATGGCCGAGATGCCCTTGGAAACAATGGTGCTGCGGCTGTTCTCACCGATGTGGATCATCTTGGTACCGGTGTCGGCCTGTTGCATGCCTTTGGTCACCGCCACCGAATAGAACTCACCCACCGTGTCGCGTCCGCGTAGGATGCAGCTGGGGTATTTCCAGGTCACCGCCGAGCCGGTCTCCACCTGGGTCCAGGAGATATGTGAGCCATCGCCACGACAATCGCCCCGTTTGGTGACGAAGTTGTAGATACCACCACGCCCCTGCCTGTCGCCCGGGTACCAATTCTGCACCGTGGAGTATTTGATCCGCGCGTCGTCGAGGGCGATCAACTCAACCACCGCCGCATGCAATTGGTTCTCGTCGCGCATGGGGGCGGTGCACCCCTCCAGGTAGCTCACCTGACTGCCTGCGTCGGCGATGATGAGGGTGCGCTCGAACTGGCCGGTCTTGGCCTCGTTGATACGAAAATAGGTCGACAACTCCATCGGACACTTCACCCCCTTGGGGATGTAGACGAAGGTGCCATCGCTGAAGACCGCACTATTGAGGGCGGCAAAGAAGTTATCCTTGTGGGGCACCACCGAGCCCAGGTACTGCTTGACCAGCTCCGGGTGCTCGCGGATCGCCTCCGACATGGAGCAGAAGATGACTCCCGCCTCGGCCAGGGTTTCACGGAAAGTGGTAACCACCGAGACGCTGTCGAAGACCGCATCCACTGCCACACCGGCCAGCGCCTTCTGCTCCTCGAGCGGTATGCCCAGCTTTTCATAGGTCTCCAACAGCTCGGGATCCACCTGATCCAGGCTATCGAGAACCGGCTTCTTCTTCGGCGAG
>JASFJY010000438.1:0-3866 GCA_050119415.1 Chromatiales bacterium
GCTGAAGGCACCCTTATCGGCATCGAACAGCAGCCTCAGCTCGCCTCGTTCCAGCGTGCTGCCGTAGTGATCGCTCAGTACCGGCAGCAGCAGTTTACCCCGCAGCGTCTCCTCCAGTGTGGCCCAGTCGATGTCGAAGTAGTGGGCATGGGCAGAGGCGGGTCCGTTTTCCAGTACGTCCAGCCACCAGTTATTGTCACTGCCCATCACGCCCATGTGGTTGGGCACCATGTCCATGATCAACCCCATGCCGTGGTCCCCCAGGGCGCTCGTGAAGCGCTCGAAGCCCGTATCGCCGCCCAGCTCAGCGTTCAAGGCCCCGTGATCGATGATGTCGTAGCCATGGGGGCTTCCCGGCCGCGCCTGCAGGAAGGGCGAGGCGTAGCAGTGGCTTATGCCGAGCTGATGGAGGTAGGGGACGATCTCCACCGCCTGATCGAAGGTGAACTCATGACGCAGCTGCAGCCGGTAAGTGGCGCAAGGGATATTCGCCTGCGTTGTCAGTGGCAGGGTGACGGCCGCTTGCGCGGGCTTGATCAGGCCGAAACGCTCTGCTTTCAAGGCATCGGCCAGGGATTTCATGCGCGAGTCGCCGCTCCACAGCTCCAGGTCGAGGCTCAGTTTGAGGCGCCAGTTGGGATGCCGGTCGGTGGTGCCAGGCAGGTTGATCTGTTCCGTCTGCCCCAGCATGTCCCCCAGCTCCGCCACCATTATCTTTGCCGGGGTTCGGGCCAGATACATATGGACGGCCTGGATGAGTTCGGGCGTCATCTCCGGTACGGCCACGGGTTGCACGGTCACTCCAGCCGGCAACAGGCCCTCCCGTTCCAGGGCTATCAGCAGCCGCGCCCGGTCCTCGGCGCGTTCGATCACCTGCCGTTCTCGCAAGGCGCTGTTCGGAAAGAGACCCAGTTGCGCGCGCAGTTCCAGATCGCGACCCTCCCAGTAACCGGCCAGCGGCGGCAGGTCGTGGGTGGATGTGGTCACAAGGGCCTGTCGTTCAAACTCTTCGGGAGATTTGAAGCCGCCGTCTTTGGACTTCTCGAAATAGAACGGCCGGTAGGAGAGCACGCCCAATGGGCGCAACGCATCACGCACCTCCTCGGGCACGGTTCCCAGATCTTCGCCGATGACCAGGCAGCAGTTGCGTTGGCTCTCAAGCGCCAGTATCCCAAGGAGTTCCTGGAAGGGATAGGCGACATAGCTTCCACTGAGGCGAGAGGAGCTCGGCGTCACCCAGAAGAGGCGCAACAGGGACATGACATGGTCGATTCGCAGGGCCCCGGCGTTGCGCATGTTGCGGCGCAGGGTTTCGATGAAGGGGGTGTAGGCCCTGTCGCGCAACTGCGCCGGGCGCCAGGGCGGCAAGCCCCAATCCTGACCCTTGAGATTGAAATCGTCCGGGGGCGAACCGATGTGCGCTTCCAGGGCGTAGAGTGCTTGATCGTTCCATACTTCCGCGCCGCCGATGTCGACGCCGACGGCGAGATCGAGGTAGAGACCCACGCCCAGGCCCAGCGCGAAGGAGTGTTGGCCCGCCGCCTCGAGCTGCAGATGGGCCTGCCACTGCAGGTATTCGAAGAACTCAACAGCTTCCGGCTGTTCGGCGGCAAAGGCCGCCACCGTCTCGGATTCCGGGTCACGGTACGCCTTGGGCCAGGTGGGCCAGCCCCAGGCGCTTGAATCCTGCCCATAGAGCCACGCCTGCAGAGCTTCGTGCAGGGCGTGGCGGTGGAGCCAGTGACCTTGTTCAGACTGGAACCGACGGAACGCTTGCGCCCGTTCACTCTCCCTGTTCAAGTGCCGCACGCGAAAATGGTGGAACAGTCCTGTGATAATCTCCAGCTTGGTCCTGGCTACCTCCGGGTAGTCGACCTGCTCGGTGGCCCGCAGGGCGCGAAGCCGTGCTTGGAAGCTCTCGTCCGCGACCCGTTTTTGCAACGCTTCGCACTCCGTGAAATCCTCCATCGCCTCCACATCCACATAGAGGGTGTTGAGAAACAGGCGGCTGGCAGGGGCGTAAGGGCTGGCGTGGTCCGGATCGTGGGGAAACAGGGCGTGCAGGGGATTCAGGCCCACCAGTGCAGCGCCGGCCCCGGCGGCGAAATCCACAACATGCCGTAGATCGGTGAAATCGCCGATACCCCAATTGCGGGTCGACCTCACCGCATAGAGTTGGATGGCCGGGCCCCAAACCCGACCTTCATCGCTGATCGCCTCCGGCTGGTAGCAGGCGCGCGGCGCCAGAATGAGCGGCATGCCGACGACAGGGTTGTCCGGCCGCTCCAGGTCGTGCAGTTCGAGGCGGTGATAACCCCAGTCTGAGATCGCGGGTAATTTCAGCGACCAGCGGCGCCATAGCGTCTTGTCGATCATCCGCTCACCCGCTGACTTCAGGTCGCCGGGGCGGAACTCGCCGTCCCGGCGTTCACCATGCTCAAAAGCGATGAGCCATCGGTATCTTGAAGCCGCCCGATCCGCGGGGAGGCTTAGCGGGATAACCAGGGTATCGGTCCCTTGCCAAACCACTTGGACCGGTGGCAGAGTGCGCCGCCAATCGCTATCTTCGCAAGCCGTCAGCGCCCGATGCGCGGCCTGGTCGTCACCCGCCTGCACGCCCATGGCGGCGAGCAGGGCCTGCCGGGTCTGTTTCGACACCGGGTGGCGTTTGCCCCAGATGTCCCAATAGGTGAGGGCGATACCATTGCGCTCGCAGAGCCGGTTGAGGGGCGTTTTGCTACTCATGGCGATGCCTCGTCTAGGAACCAGGTCACCGACCAGGGTGGCAGAGGCTGGCTTGGCGGCCAGCTTTGCGGTTCGGGGGAGTGCTGATAGAGGAGGTTGCCGGCCGGCACAAGGTCATGGTCGACTGGCAGGGATAGATCGCCCAGGTTGGCCAACAGGCTCAAACAGGAGCCATCGCCCAGTGTCCATCGCAGCCGCAGCCCGCTTTGCCCCAGCGGCCGGAATTCACCGCCGCCGCGCATGCCGCCAAGACGGGGAATGATCCACTCGCGACGTAGCCTCAACAAGCGCCGGTAGAAACCAAACCATTCCTGATGGAACGGTTCCGGCAGATCTTCCCATGCCAGTCTGCTGCGCTGGAAAGTATCCGGCGCGTTGGGATCGGGGATGGACTGGCGTAGCTGCGGGTCGGCGAACCGGGTGAAGCGGGCGAACTCGCGACGTCTTCCCTCGGTGACCGCTTCGACCAGGTCGGCGCCGAAATCGCAGAAGAACAGGAAGGGCACAGGGCTGGCGAACTCTTCGCCCATGAACAGCAGCGGCGGCGACGGCGCCAGTAAAAGTATGGCCAGGGCGGCCCGCAAGGGGGCCGGGGCGATCAGCGTGCTCAGGCGCTCGCCGAAGGCGCGGTTGCCCACCTGGTCGTGGTTTTGCATAAAGGAGATGAAGGCGGTGGAGGGCAGACTGCCGCTGGGTTCGCCGCGCGTGGCTCCCTGGCGAAACCGCGAGCGCTCGCCCTGGTAGGCGAAGCCCTCGGCCAGGCAGCGCCCAAGGTGCTGGACGGGACGATCGCCATAGTCCATGTAATAGCCATCGTGTTCGCCGGTGAGCAGTACATGCAGGCTGTGATGGATGTCGTCGTTCCATTGGGCGACATAGTGTCGCGGCCGGCCCTGTTCATCACGGGTCAGATAGTGGGCGGCGTTGTGGTCGTTTTCCAGTACCAGGTGGAGATGGCGGTTGCGGCCGGGTCCTTTCCGCACCGCTATGGCCAGTTCCTCGAGGATGTCGGGTGAGCTGTCGTCGAGGATGGCGTGCACCGCATCGAGGCGCAGCCCGTCCAGGTGGTACTCCTCCAGCCAGTAGAGGGCGTTGTGGACGAAAAAACGGCGCACTGTCGC
>JASFJY010000439.1:0-3865 GCA_050119415.1 Chromatiales bacterium
TGCTCCTTCAGGGCGTTGGCGGCCTGGCACAGGGTGCCGGCGGTATCGACCAGATCATCGATCAGAATGCAGCTGCGTCCCTCAACCTTGCCGATGATGTGCATCACCTTGGCCTCGTTGGGGCGTGGGCGGCGTTTGTCGATGATCGCCAGCTCCGCGTCGTCGAGGCGCTTGGCAAGGGCACGGGCGCGCACCACGCCGCCGACGTCGGGCGATACCACCACGATGTCGGGGTGTTTCTGGCGCCACACGTCGCCCAGCAGAATGGGTGAGGCGTAGACATTGTCCACCGGGATATCGAAAAAGCCCTGGATTTGGTCGGCATGCAGGTCGACGGTGAGCACTCGGTCGGCGCCGGCTGTGCCGATCATCTTGGCCGCCAGCCGTGCGGTGATCGGTACCCTGGCGGAGCGGGGGCGGCGGTCTTGGCGCGCGTAGCCGAAGTAGGGGATGACGGCGGTGATGCGTTTGGCCGATGCCCAGCGCATGGCATCGATCATTACCAGCAGTTCCATCAGGTTTTCATTGGTCGGCGCCGAGGTGGGTTGGACGATGAAGACATCACGGCCGCGCACGTTTTCGTGGATTTCCGCCATTACCTCGCCGTCACTGAAGCGCCCGACCTGCATTTTGCCGAGCGGGAGGTTGAGATGGTTGGCGATTTCGCGGGTCAATTCCGGATTGGCGTTACCGGAGAAGGCCATCATGGCAGTGGCGGGCACGTTCAGATTCCCCTTTGAATGATTGAAAGATTGGTAAAATGGCTGGGGCGGCAGGATTCGAACCTACGAATGCTGGGATCAAAACCCAGTGCCTTACCGCTTGGCGACGCCCCAATGAGTACTGAAGTCCAGCAGCGGGGAGCGGTTGATGCCCCGCGCAACGAAACCTTTGAGATTCGCCGGCAGTGCCCGATGTGCCGCCTGGGCTTGCTGCTCGTCGTCAAAGGCGGCGAAGACACAGGCGCCGGTACCGGTTAGACGGGGCTCGGCAAACTGGTTCAGCCAGTCCAATGCGGCGGCAACCTGGGGGTGGCGCCTGCGAACCACGGGGAGGCAGTCATTGCGGCTGTCGCCCCCGAGAAAGTCGCGTATTTTGATCCGCGGGGAGTGGCGTGTCAAATCACGTTGGGCAAAGATCTCCCCTGTCGAGACCTGGCAATCGGGAAGAAGAATCAGATACCAGTCGGTGGCAGGCTCGAGCGGCTCGAATTCTTCACCGATCCCCTCGGCCCAGGCCGCAAGGCCGTGGATAAAAATCGGCACGTCGGCACCCAGCCGCAGACCGATGGATTGGAGGGCCTGACTGTCCAGGCCGGTATGCCAGAGCCGGTTTAGCGCCACCAGGGTGGTCGCGGCGTCCGAACTGCCGCCGCCCAGGCCGCCGCCCATGGGCAGGTTTTTCTGCAGACTGATATCGACACCCAGCCTGATAGCTGTTGCCTGCTGCAAGGCGCGCGCGGCGCGGTAGCAGAGATCGCTCTCGGGTGGCACCCCGGGTAGGGGATTGAGCAGGCGGATCTCACCGTCATCACGCGGTTCGAAACTCAATTCGTCCTGTCGGTCTATGAACTGATAGACCGTCTGCAGCTCGTGGTAGCCGTCGGCCCGGCGACCGACGACACGCAACATCAGGTTGAGTTTGGCCGGTGCCGGCCAGCTTGCCTGCATTGCTTATAACCGACCGGTTGAACGTGGCTCGGCACCTGCCGATGGTTCGTCGCGAAGGGGGGGGCGTGGAAAGCAGGGCCAGGATATCATCTGCTTCAGTCGCTCACACCCAGACGCTTTTTTACCGCAGGTATATGGCGATTGTCCGGCTCCTGTTCGTTGGCGGCGTCCCAAACCGCTTTGGCGCGTTCGATTTCGCCCATGTGCCAGAGCACCTCGCCCAGATGAGAGGCGATTTCTGGATCATCGCTGAGTTCGGCGGCCTGCTGCAGAAACTGCAAGGCGGCCTGTAGGTTGCCTAGGCGAAACTCGACCCAGCCCATGCTGTCGAGGATGGCGGGATTGTCGGGCTTCATCGACAGCGCCTGTTCGATATAGCCTTTGGCCTCTTCGAGGCGGTCTGTCTTATCGGCCAGGGTATAGCCCAACGCATTCAGGGCGTCGACATGGTCCGGCTGGGTGGCGAGGATCTTGCGCAGGTCTTGCTCCAGAATGTCAATCCGATCCATTTCGACGGCATTGAGACCGCGGGCGTAGAGCAGTTCGGTGTTGTCCTCGAACTCCTCGAGGGCTTTGCTGTAGACCGCATGGGCGGCGGGGTAGTCGTTATTGCTGCGCAGCAGCTCCGCTTCGATCATGTAAAACTTCAGCTGGTGGTGGGGGTGGGCGACGCGCAATTGCTGCAAGGTCTCGCGCGCGGCGTTCAGGTCGCCCTGGTCGGAGAGGATTTTGGCGATGCGTACCTGGGCGTCGGGCTGTTGATCCCCTTCCACCCGGCTATACCAGTCGAGTGCCCGGTCGGTCTGTTCCTCTTCTTCAGCGATGACGCCCAGGTAGTAGCTGGCTTCATTATGTCGCTGGTGCTTTTCTGCGAGCTGCTCCAGATAGTCTTTGGCGTCGTCCAGTTTATTGAGCTGCATCGAGAGGATGCCAAGGGCGTAGAGCGTGTCTGGATTTTCCGGTTGTATGCGATGCAGATGGGCATATTGCTCAAGTGCCATTTCTGCCTCGTTGAGTTCCACCAGGGTGCGTGCGTAGGCGTTGCGCAGCGTCAGATTGTCGGGGGACTGATCCACCGCGCGAGCGAGAAAATCGACACCTTCCGCTTTCTTGCCGGCGGAGATGAGCGTATGGGCCTTGAGCACCAGTGCATTGGTGGACTTCGGTTGCAGGTTCAAGGAGCGATCAACATAACTGCCCGCCAGCTCCATCTGCTGAGCCCGGCTGGCCGTCAAGGCAAGCGCATAGAGGGCCTCGGGATCTTCGCTATCGGCGGGCACCAGTTGCTGCATGATTGCCAGTGCCTGATTCCTCGATGGGGCTTTCTCAGCGATGGCGGCTGCCTGCAGATATCCGGACTGACCCTGGCTATTGGCTAGGGTGACAATCGCCTGCAGATGCTGGATCGCGGCCGTGAGGTCGCGTTGGCTGATATTGACAATGGACGCAATCTGGTGCGCTTTGAGAGAGGTTGGTTCGATTTCTATCCAGAGTTTGGCCGCCTGCAACGCCTGCTGCGGTAGATTGGCCTGCAGACCCAGTCCAGTGGCGCGTTCGGCGGCTACGGCACTGCGGGATTCGAGTGCTGCCTGGTAGGCATATTCGAAAGCCAGCTGAGATTCTCCGCGCTGATTGGCGATCTCGCCGGCCAGGGTATTGAATACGAGGGATGGGCTGGTTTTGCCGGTTTCGGCTGCATCGGCGTTCGAGCTTGTGGCCGAAGGTGTGTCAGGCCCGGACTCAGGGCTGACCTTGGGGGGCAGGGCGGCGCATCCTTGTAGTAGAAGGAGAAATGTGACTAATAGGTAGTTGGGGTTCCGGTTCATCGATTTGTTATATTGCGAATGAGAGCGTCTAGTAAAGAGCGATTTGCTCGTGCCTGCAAGCTTTTAAGGCCGCTGTGGTGCTGTATTGACAGGATTTGCGACTCGCCGTTCCTTTTTGATCGTAATTCGAAGGGCTTGAGCGGAAAATCTTCCGCATTTTGTATTGACTTTGAGGGGTTGAGGCGTCAGAATGCCCGGCTCTCGCTAGGAGGGGTTCCCGAGTGGCCAAAGGGATCAGACTGTAAATCTGACGGCTCCGCCTTCGGAGGTTCGAATCCTCCCCCCTCCACCAGGTGATGTCGGGAAAGAGGTCTTTGTGGCCAGCTGGCTAGTTGATCAGCCGCCCTCGCCCAGAAGGGGAGGATGAGA
>JASFJY010000440.1:0-3861 GCA_050119415.1 Chromatiales bacterium
TGCGCACCCGGGGCTATCTCAATAGCCTGGATGACCTGCGCAGTGTCACCATCGATGTCACTCCCCAGGGTACGCCGGTGCTGCTACGCGACATCGCGCGCATCCAGATCGGACCGGAGATGCGCCGGGTGGTGGCCGACCTGGACGGCGAGGGGGAGGTCACGGGCGGCATCGTGGTCATGCGCTATGGCGAGAATGCCTTGGCCACCATCCAGCGGGTGAAAGAGAAGATCGAGTCTCTCAGGCAGGGTCTGCCGGAGGGCGTGGAGATCGTCGAGACCTACGACCGCTCGGCCCTGATCGAGCGCGCTATCGACAATCTGCAGGAGAAGCTGATCGAGGAGTTCATCGTGGTGGCCCTGGTCTGCCTGGTGTTTCTTTTTCACCTGCGCTCGGCCTTCGTCGCCATCGTCACCCTGCCGCTGGGGGTGCTGGTCGCCTTCATTATCATGCAGAAACAGGGCATCAACGCCAACATCATGTCTCTGGGCGGCATCGCCATCGCCATCGGCGCCATGGTGGACGCGGCCATTGTCATGATCGAGAACGCCCACAAACACCTGGAGCGATTTAAACAGTCCCTGGGCCATGCCCCACAGGGCGCGGAGCACTGGGAGGTGGTGACCCGGGCGGCGCGGGAGGTAGGGCCGGCGCTCTTCTACTCGCTGCTGATCATCACCCTCAGCTTCCTGCCGGTGTTCACCCTGGAGGCCCAGGAGGGGCGGCTCTTCGCCCCCCTGGCCTACACCAAGACCTACGCCATGGCCGCTTCCGCCGGTCTGGCGGTGACCCTGGTGCCGGTGCTCATGGGCTATTTTATTCGCGGGCGTATCCCGGCGGAGCAGACCAATCCCCTCAACCGGCTGCTGATCTGGCTCTACCGGCCGCTGCTCAACGGGGTGATGCGCTGGCCCCGTTTCACCCTGGTCATCGCCCTGTTGATGGTGCTTAGCCTGGTGGTTCCGATAGCCGGTGTGGGTGGAATTCTGACGCCGCTCAAGTGGCCCTTGCAGCTGAGTGAGGCCGTCAGCGGATCCCCCCAGCCCATGCTGGAACCCATAGAAGCGACCCAACGGCAGTGGTCCAAGGCTTGGCGCGCGACCTTCGACGGCTTGCCCTGGCTGGCCCGCTTCGCCGACGGCCTGGGCTCTGAGTTCATGCCCGAGCTGGACGAGGGGGATCTGATGTACATGCCGACCACCCTGCCGGGCATCTCCATCGGTAAGGCCCAGGAGCTGCTGCAGCAGAGCGACCGCATGATCCGCCGGGTGCCCGAGGTGAAGCAGGTCTTTGGCAAGATCGGCCGCGCCGACACGGCCACCGATCCGGCGCCGCTGACCATGATCGAGACGGTCATCCAACTCAAGCCGCGCAGCGAGTGGCGCGAGGGCATGACCCTGCAGGGACTGATCCGGGAACTCGACCATCAGGTCGATATCCCCGGCGTCACCAACTCCTGGGTGATGCCGATCAAGACCCGTATCGACATGCTGGCCACCGGCATCAAGACCCCGGTGGGGATCAAGGTGGCCGGTCCCGATCTGCAGGAGATCGAACGCATCGGCCGGGAGATCGAGCAGGTGGTGATGCAGGTGCCGGGCACCACCTCGGCCTATTCGGAGCGGGTCACCGGCGGGCGCTATATCGACATCGTGCCCGACCGGGTCGCCGCCGCCCGCTACGGTCTCAACATCGCCGACATCAACCAGGTGATCGCCGCCGCGGTGGGCGGCATCAACATCACCCGCACGGTGGAGGGGCTGGAGCGCTACCCGGTCAACCTGCGTTTTCCCCGCGAGCAACGCGACGACCTGGAGAAGCTGCGGTCACTGCCGCTGGTGACGGCCACCGGGGCGCAGGTCCCGCTGGCCCAGGTCGCCGAGGTGAAGATCGTCGACGGGCCGCCCATGCTGAAGAGCGAAAACGGCCGCCTCAACGGTTGGACCTTCGTCGATATCCGCGATGTGGATCTGGGCAGCTATGTGGCCCAAGCCCAGCGGGCGGTGAGCGAGGCGGTGGAACTGCCCCAGGGCTACTCGGTTACCTGGTCGGGCCAGTACGAGTACATGCTGCGGGCCAAGGCGCGTCTGAGCCAGATCATCCCGCTTACCCTGGTGATCATCTTCGTGCTGCTCTACCTCGCCTTCCGCCACGCCGGCGAGGCGCTGATGGTGATGGCCTCCCTGCCGTTCGCCCTGGTGGGCGGCTTCTGGCTCATTTTCCTGCTCGACTATAACCTGTCGGTGGCGGTGGGGGTCGGCTTCATCGCCCTGGCCGGGGTGGCGGCGGAGTTCGGCGTGGTGATGCTGATCTACCTCGACAACGCCCTGCGCGAGCGCGAGCGCCTCGGTCAGGTCAGCCCCCAGGTGTTGCGCGAGGCGATCATGGAGGGAGCGGTGCTGCGGGTGCGCCCCAAGGCGATGACCGTGGCGGTGATCGTCGCCGGCCTGGTGCCGATCTTCCTCAGCACGGGCACCGGCTCGGAGGTGATGAGCCGCATCGCCGCGCCGATGATCGGCGGCATGATCACCGCGCCGCTGTTGTCTCTGTTCGTGATTCCGGTGGTCTACTATTTGTGGAAAATGCGGGGGTTGAGCAAGTCCGCCAAGACTAGCCGCAGGGTGGGGTAGCGTTGTTCTCAAGATTCTGCAAACAGCACACAATGTAGGAGCCCTGTCCCCTGGGCGAAAAGTTCTTTCGATTCCCTATTGCCCAGGGGACTGGGCTCCTACGCATGTTATTTATCCTATACTCCTGAGTGGTCTCAGCCACTGGGTGAAATATCCGGATTAAGCACACGAATTATCCGGCCCCAGGTTTTAGATTGACTATGCTTAGAGAAGCTTCGATCAAAACCATGCATTGAGCTAATCAGAGCAAGAAAACAGACAATGCGTGTTATTTTTTTGTTTCCGCCAACTTGTGTTGAAACCGATATAAGCTATTCATCCGGGTAGCGAAGAGTCGGAGGTCGGCAATAATAAAAACCAAGCAAATGGCGGTTGATAAATATCGATAAAACAACGCCAGTAGAACAAGCATAAAGGCCTGGATTCATTCTCATGGGGGAGTATTCAGTCTATGTCTCAAACCTTGTTGCACTACGCCAACATCCTGGAGATTGTCGGCGATATCGTCAAGGTCCGGGTGCCACCGAAGCTGACAGGGACGGCAGCGGTCTGTTTCGGCGACCTGGCCCTGATCGAGACGTCGGGTGAGGCCACCTCCCTGGCCCAGGTGATCCATATCCAGCAGGAGCGGGTTTCCCTGCAGGTCTTCGCCGGCACCAAGGGATTGTCGACCGAGGCCAAGGTGAGCTTTCTCGGCTCGCCCATGCAGGCGACCTACTCGCCCAACATCCTCGGCCGGGTGTTTCGCGGTGCCGGGCAGCCGATGGACGGCGGGCCCGATCTCTCCCACGACCCCAAGGTTGCCATCGGCGGGTCTTCGGTCAATCCCATGCGGCGCCAGCTCGCCTCTAAGATGATCCGAACCGACGTGCCGATGATCGACCTCTTCAATTCGCTGGTGGAGAGCCAGAAAATCCCCATATTCTCCGTCGCCGGCGAACCCTACAACCCCTTCCTTGCCCGCATCGGCATCCAGGCCGACGCCGACGTGGTGGTGTTCGGCGGCATGGGGTTGATATTCGACGACTACCACTTCTTCCGCACCACCTTCGACGATGCCGGGGTCTTCTCCCGCACGGTGATGTACATCAATCTCGCCTCCGATCCCATCGTCGAGCGTTTACTGGTGCCCGATATGGCGCTGGCGGTGGCGGAGAAGTTCGCGGTGGAGGAGGGCAAGCGTGTGCTGGTGCTGCTGACCGACATGACCGCCTACGCCGACGCCCTCAAG
>JASFJY010000441.1:0-3853 GCA_050119415.1 Chromatiales bacterium
CCTCTGCGCATGGTGGCGCGGTTCTTGGCTAGAGACTGGTTCGACTGTCAGTGAAACTGTTCTTATTGCCGAGGCGACCAGCTCTCTTATTGAATCACTCTCCGGCGTGCCTATCTTGATCAGTTCATCTGAAGCACTCACCAAGGCGGCTAATGCGTGTTCTGGGCAATTCGATGTAACGTCATGTGCTGCCCACAGGAGGTACTTTTCGACCCTTTTGTATTCCTTGCCGCTCGCTGCCTGTGTTGCATCCAGCGCATCCTGGACGTTGATTTCTGGTTGTGGCGTGATCTGCACCAAGGCTGTTGCATGATCGATATAGTCAGGGTCTATACCGGTTTGCACAGTAGCCTGAATATCTACCGTATGTTGCGGCATACCCAACCAGGTATCGAAGACAATGGTTTCGTCCAAATCGAGATCGAAGGACCAGGTTAAAGTGGTAGCGCCCGTTAGCATGGCACTGCCGCCATCCAGAACCAGCACATCGGACGGTAGCTCTATGATCGCTCGTCCGGGGGTTGCTATACCCTCATTGATCAAACTCAACTTAAGCGGATAGGCCTGACCAGAAACAGGAACTACGGGTGAATAATCGACATAGTCCAAGCCTGCCAATATCAATTGCGCATGGATTGATTGAAAATCTTCAGACAATGCCGCTTCCGCCAGTAAGTCATATCCGACATAGACTGAACGACCCAGACCATAGTCATAGGAAGTAAGCGCAGGTTCGTCTTCGTGGCCTTTATGCGTTACAAAAACACCATTGACGCTGGCGCCATCGGTTCGCACTCTTGGCTTTTTGTCATTCAACGAAAATGACCCTGTAGCAGCGGGATGCAGGTCCGATTCCAACAGTTTAAGATCGGCCACACCGATATGCCTGCCCATATAGCGGACCCCCAAAGTCTCGCCTATCCAGCGTTGTCGCTTGTCATGATCTCCGACTGCCAATAAACCTTCGCCTCTGTAGACAGCTTCTCGTAGCTCTTTTTGTACTTTCTCGTCAAGATTTATGTGCTCTGATAAAAGCATATAGGTCGAGTAGACACCGCTGCGCAATTCCTGTGTAAACGCATCTTTATCTTCGACTACTGAATAGGACCATCCCGCCTGGCTCAGGAGAATTTCCAGGAAAGTCCGCTGCACAGGCAATGATGGTACGTGCTTGGGACCGTGGTGATGATGCTTATCTGTCATCATGTGGACCGTTGCTATGCGGTAGTCACCGTGTTTATCCTTTGCACTCTTTGCCACGGAACAGTCAGTAGTGACAATGCCACTATCGAAGCTTTCGGTACCGTTCGACTTAGCGATGGTTGCCAATGCCCTGTAACCATCCCCTAACACACCGCTCGCAGACTCTGTGCCGTTAAGACCTACTCGAATATGACTTGAACTGAAGTCTAAAATAGATAGATCAACCCCCCCTATTCCTACCTGCTGATTGACCAACCGCGTATCCAATTGCGCATGCTCCTGATCTATGTGTGCGCCATTTTTGTCGTACAGGTCAACAATTACGGATACATCTGGCTCTAGCTCACCAGCGATGTCCGTTTCAATTTCGAGGTCTCTTATACCGGAGCATTGCTCCTCATCATCGTCCAGCAAAACGAGCACACGTCCATGGTCACCGTGGCCTAGCGATGTGTTGATTTTGATCGGCGGCTCCAACACCTGGAAATAGGCATAGGCCAAAGTTTCCCACTGCCCCTCGATTTCCGCTTGTAACACGCAAGCATAGATGCCCAATTCGAGAGACGCTGTATCAATACTACGGACATCGCTCCAGCTCTCGCCCGCAGCTAAGGCAATTACCTGATCGGCAGTGTTGATTTGCTGTTGCGGATCCGTCGCTACGAGCATTTGACGAAGGTTCAGGCTGCCGAGTTCTAACGTGCCAGTGTGAGTAATCTCATCTACGCATACCTCCGTATCACCTTGATAGATACTAGCGTTCTGAGCAGTGACCTTGGCTGACAGACTCAAAAAGGTGTCTTCCTCAACGCTGAATACGGTGCTATCACTGGCCAAAACCTCTCCACTGGCGTTCGTCACCTTTGCGACCAGCTGGTATGAACCTTCACCAGCTCCTTCCAGGACGAACAGACTTTCGAAACTCCGTTGGCCTCTTGGCACTAATTCGGCGATCGTGTGATCATCAATAACCACTTCACTACCATCAGGATCTATCAGCTGAACTTGCAAGGTTGCGCCGGCAATCTTGTTATTCGTCGTGAGATTCTGCACCAAATCCTCGATCCTGACTTGATCTGTTGTGTTGTAGACAACCTTATCGGTATTAATGCGCAGATTCACTTTTGCAATAGAGGCATCGTCAGCATGTTGTATATCGAAGGTGCTTTCTGAACTATCGAGCAACGTACCATCGAGTCCAAATAATTCTCCTAGGATCCTGTAGGTTCCTGCTATTGTATTTTGTGAATTCCAGCTCTCTGTATAGGAAATCGATTCAGCGCCACTCAATGGACCAATATTTCGTGTATCGTAATTGATCAAGGGGTTATCTGCTTGATCTACCACCTGTAGTCTTGCGATAAACTCTCCAGGCAGCGCACTGGTGTTCGCAATAGATACGTTAAACTCAACGTCAGAATCAGGGCCGTAAACCGGTGAATCCGTACTAACTGCTATATCCCCATTAAGTGACTGAACGATAACGGGCAGCACCACGCGGTTGTTAGTTTCGTTACACTCAATAAGTTGGTCATCAGTATCCGCCACAGCATAGATATCTGCGCTTTCGTCGAGCGTGGTGATATTGTCCAGCGTAACATCCAGATAACTCCCGAACGGTATATCACTGACAGAAAGCGTACCCAGGAGAATCCCCCCCTGATCCGGATTTCCCTGATAAAACGCAACGCTAGCTTCACCAGGCATTGTTCCTGCACCGGAATTGCCGATACGTACCATGAGACTGACTGGCTGTCCTGCGCCGTTGTCTATGATCTTGAGCCTGGAAGCACTGAGATCTGGCAGATCAAGTGGATCACGATCAGGAAAAGTGTTTAAGCGGTATGTATTGTGCGTAAGCCATGACGCGGCTTCATATTGAGGCACAGTGCCATCGTCATTGATGTTATCGATGTGATAGGAGTGTTGATTCCATATTGATCGGGTGGCAGCCCATCCGGCTCCTGCAGATTCAAAAACACGAACGCCGCCTTGCCCGCCTCGATATGGATAGGAGGCCAAAACGATTTCCGCACTGCCATCATTATCGACATCCGCAACTACTGGATACTCAAGTGTTGTAGGCGATCCATTGCTTATATTAACTAACTCTTGACCGGTTTTTCCGTCGTAGATATAGAAGTTCTTCTCATCGGCATACAGCACTTCTGCACTACCGTCCGATTCGAAGTCAAACAGCGAGGAACCGGTTCGGCTTGAACTGTAGTCTATAGTAGGTGATGTCCACTTGACACTGCCATCAGTTTCAAAAACCACATATCGACTACTGCCTGCAACACCTATTTCCGGTTGTCCGTCAGCATCAAAGTCTCCTATCGTTGGAGCACCACCATAGCCTCCACCAGGGAGGCTAACAGGCCCCCATTTGGTCTCGCCTGTATGTTCAAGTACATACACTCTACCGCTTGCTACGAGGACAATTTCCGCGAACTCATCCTCATCGAAGTTTCCGATACCATTAAAACCATCGCCTATATCATAGCGATGCCATACCACATTTCCGTTTGAGTCGTAGAGCGTCCGACCAGCGAGCACCTCCATGTTACCTTGGTTGTCTACATCAGCCGCAATAGGGAGGAAGCCATAGTAACTTTGCCCAGCATAACCTCTGTTACCTTCCCAGAGTAAG
>JASFJY010000442.1:0-3851 GCA_050119415.1 Chromatiales bacterium
CTCGCGGCATCCCCCAGATAGGCATAGACCCGACCCTCGGCCGCCGCCTCCAAGGCCTCTTTAAGGGTGGAATAAGGGGTGACTGAAAGGCCGGACACGATTTGGGGCAGTTGCTCCCAGACGCTCCCCTGCAGCACGGCAAAGGACTTGCCGCTGAGACTCGACAGCCCCGATGAGGGGGGGTGCGATTTGCCGTAAAGCGCCACAGGCAGATTCAGATAGGGGCGGCTCAACAAAACACCGCCCTTTTGGTTGAACCCTACCGGCCAGGCACCCAGTACATCCACATCGCGGTTACGTAGGGCTTGTATAAGCTGCGCACGATCGGCAAAGCGGACGACTTCCAGCTGCAAACCGAGATGCAAGGCCAGCACTCTCAGGTAGTCGGCCACCAGTCCTTGAGGGTTGCTGCCGCCGCCGTAAAAGAGCAGCGGAGCAGTCTGCTCGACAACCCCGATGTGCAGCGTCTGGTGCTCGTCGAGCCAGTGCTTCTCCGCCAGGCTGTAGCGCACAGGCTGACTGCTGACGTGCCCAGACCCCATCAGACAGAACAGAAGAAATAGAGCGTGAATAGCTTTTCTTTTAAACATCCGGGCAGTCACCTGCACAGAAACGGCACTGCCCCATGCTGATCACCCTTCGGGACTGGCCATTCTTTCACCTTTTCGGTTACCCCATGCCAGTTAGTCGTCACCGTAACTATTCCATAAACCACTACCCTTTAGTAACCCCCTGAGAGAGATTTGTTTAACTCTGTTAGCTTAGGTTATTGTCTAGTACATCTCATATCGCAAAGTTTACACCCTTGCATACATGCCGACACACGATTTCGTACATCCTTGGCGCTTGAGACTGGCGGCTCGCCTGTTGCGCCAGAGCGGTATCCTGGCCTATCCCACGGAGTCGGTCTTCGGCCTCGGCTGCGATCCGCTGGATGAGGCGGCGGTGAGGCGTCTGCTGGCAATCAAGAAACGTGATGTGAGTAAAGGTGTCATCCTGATCGCCGACAGCTTCGAGCGACTGAGACCCTTTGTCGGCGATATCTCCGCTGCGCACCTGACGGAGGTGCAACGCCACTGGCCCGGCCCCTACACCTGGCTGCTGCCGGCGGCGCCCTGGGTGCCGTGCTGGCTAACCGGTAGCCATACCACTCTGGCCATGCGGGTGACCGCCCATCCCATAGCGGCGGCCCTCTGCCAGGCTGCCGGCATGCCCCTGGTTTCAACAAGCGCCAATCTCAGCAGCCGACCGCCGGCACGCACCTCGTTGCAGGCACAAATCCGCTGCGGCAGGGAGATCGATATGGTACTGCATGGGGCAACCGGTGGGCTAAATCGGCCGACCACGATCCGGGACGCCCTCACCGGCGAGATCCTCAGATAAGCCATAAAAAAAACCCACCCTAGGGGAGAGGGGGTGGGTTTAAATGCGCTTTTAACTAGCGCCGGAGGAGGATCGAAACCATAAACACTGCATGTTACTCATAGTTTCGGCGGCGCCAGTAAGAACTTTAATTTTTTTTACCATAAACATACGAAAATCGAAATTCCGGGTATCCGTTTGATAGTATTGAATTAATGGCAATTTCCCGACAAGTCCTGCCAAAACCTCTTGAAAATATGTGAATCCGATTCAAGCTCATTCAATTCTGGACCGAGCGCGTGGCGAAATAAAATGATCCGGGTCAAGCGGTTCCTTGCCCAGATGCTCCTCGATCCAGTTCCTCAACCAGTGGCTGGCACGGGAACCGTGGAAACGACCTATCTCCTCGCCGTTGACGATCAGGATCACCGTGGGGAAGCCGCGCAGGCGGTAGTGTCCGGCCAGACGCATATTGTCGTCGACCTCCACCTTGGCCAACCGCACCAGCCCCTCCAGTTCATTGATCACCCGCTCAAGGGCCGGTGAGAGAGAACGGCAAGGAGCACACCATTCAGCCCAGAAATCGACCAGGATGGGGAATCGTTGGGAGGCCTGGATTACCTGCTCATCATAAGTCGCCTCATTCACGTCGTAGATATAGGTGGAAGTCGGAGGATTGTGGCTCATGGCTAGCAGTCTGCCGGATATGTGGTTCAGGGCGTATATGATAGGTTATCTTAAGAGCTTTACCCAAGATCTCAGAGGCCAGTCCATGTCGAGCCGTAGCAGCCGATCCCCTTTCCCCGCCACCCGCATGCGCCGTATGCGCCGAGACGACTTCTCCCGACGCCTGATGCGCGAGACCGAACTATCACCGGCGGACTTCATCTACCCGGTGTTCGTGTTGGAGGGCGAAAAAGCACGGCAGGCGGTTCCCTCCATGCCCGGTGTCGAACGTATGAGCATCGATCTGCTGATAGAGGAGGCCCGGGCCGTGCACGCTCTGGGCATTCCGGCGATGGCCCTGTTTCCAGTCACCCCCGCTTCAGCCAAGAGCGAGGATGCCCGCGAAGCTTACAATTCCGACGGCCTGGCGCAGCGGGCGGTGCGCGCGCTCAAGGCGAGCGTACCCGAACTGGGCATTATCACCGACGTGGCCCTCGATCCCTTCACCACCCACGGCCAGGACGGTCTCATCGACGAAAGCGGTTATGTTCTCAATGACGAGACAAAAGAGGTACTGGTAAAGCAGGCCCTCTCACACGCCGAGGCCGGCGCCGACATCGTCGCACCCTCGGACATGATGGACGGCCGCATCGGCGCCATCCGCGTGGCCCTGGAGGCCCAGGGCCAGATCCACACCCGCATCCTCGCCTACTCGGCCAAGTACGCTTCCAGCTTCTACGGCCCCTTCCGCGATGCGGTAGGCTCCGCGGCCAACCTGGGGGGTGGGAACAAGTACAGTTACCAAATGGACCCCGCAAACAGCGATGAGGCCCTGCACGAGGTGGCCCTCGACCTGCAGGAAGGGGCCGATATGGTGATGGTCAAACCGGGTATGCCCTATCTCGATATCGTGCGACGGGTCAAGGAGAACTTCCAGGTGCCCACCTTCGCCTACCAGGTCAGCGGCGAGTACGCCATGCTCAAGGCTGCGGCGCAGAACGGCTGGCTCGACGAGCAGGCGGTGGTGCTGGAGTCCCTGGTCTGCATCAAGCGCGCCGGTTGCGACGGCATTCTGACCTACTTCGCCAAGCAGGCGGCACAGTGGCTGAACGAATAAACAGGTTGCCAGGGTTCTGAGTGACGAATAGAACCTCGGCCTTTCTTTCGTATATCACTTTATTAAGTTGTGAATTTCAATGGACAAATACGCCGTCATTGGCAATCCCATCGATCATAGCCGTTCACCCGAGATCCATGCCGCCTTTGCTCAGCAAACCGGCGATACGATCGAATACGGCCGCATACTCGGCAAGCTTGATGACTTCGAGGGCGATGTTAGACGCTTCCTGGCCGAGGGGGGCCGGGGCCTTAACGTCACCGTGCCCTTCAAGGAGCAGGCCTGGAGACTCTCCGATGAACTAAGCCCACGAGCCCACACCGCAGGCGCAGTGAACACGCTTATCCGCCTCGATAACAATTTGCTGCGCGGCGACAACACCGACGGTATCGGCTTGGTGCGGGACCTCAGCATCAATCAGGGCTTCCGTTTCGCCGACAAGCGTATCCTCGTACTCGGCGCCGGTGGCGCCGTGCGCGGAGTGATACGGCCACTGCTGGAGCAACGACCGAAACGGGTGATCATCGCCAACCGTACAGCCACCAAGGCCTACTCCCTGGCCCAAGGCCTCGCCCAGTTTGGCCAGGTGGCCGGCTGCGGCTTTGACGAGCTGGACGAAATGCAGTTTGACCTCATCATCAACGGCACCGCCGCCGGTCTAGCCGGTGAGGCACCGGCAATTCCCGACGACCTGCTGGCCAAGGGG
>JASFJY010000443.1:0-3851 GCA_050119415.1 Chromatiales bacterium
CTGTCAAGGCTTTCAGCGCTGTTATGGAGTTCCTGGCGCAGCTCGGGCCTCAACTGGCTCAGCATGGCTGGCGTCAGTTTCGTCCCCACCTCCTCAAAATCAGGTAGGCTTTCATATTCGTAACGCACACCAAGTTGTTTTGATAGGCAGTCATAGATTTCGTATGCGCGGTAGGGTTTGCGCACGAAGTCGTCCGTGCCGGCTTTCAACATCTCCTGTTCCTCTTCAAAGAAGACAGAGGCCGTCACCGCAACGATCTTGACCCTGTCTCCTCCAGGTAACATGCGGATCTTCTTCGTGGCAAGCTCGCCATCCATCACCGGCATGCGCCAGTCCATCCAGATGAGATCGGGATGCCACTGTTGAAATATGTTGAGGCACTGCTCGCCGTTCTCCGCCAGTCTGGTATCAAGGCCAATGTCGGTCATCAGCCGTTTGAGCAGAAGGCGGTTCTCCTGCTGGTCTTCGGCAATGAGGATGTGAAAATGTGGCTGATTGGGTGCTAGTCCAACAATTTCGGCATGTTTCACCACAGCCGGCTTGGTAACCTCGGCCACAACCGCCGGTTCGATCGGCAATTCAACCCGGAAAAGGGATCCTTTGCCCAAGTCACTCTCGAGGGTGATAGTACCTCCCATCAGTTCGACGAACTGCTGGGTGATAGTAAGCCCCAGGCCGGTGCCTTTCTGCTCGCCGCTTTCCGCCAGCTGCGCGAAGGGCTTGAACACACGCTTCTGGTCATCAACGCTAATACCTGGGCCAGAATCCTCCACTTCGATCAGCAGATGAACCTGGACATTATGGCGAGTATTGAATCGGATGGCGACACCACCCTGCTCGGTAAATTTCACTGCATTGCCAATTAGGTTGATCAATATCTGTCGTAGGCGCGCTTCGTCGCCATTGAGGTGTCGCGGTACCTTAGATGTAATGTCGAGCTTGAACTCCAGGCCTTTTCCTTCGGCTCGCAAATGCATCATATCGACAACGTCATGCACCATGGCGATAAAGTCGAAGGGGGCAACTTCTAATTGCAGACGTCCCGCCTCGATCTTGGCAATTTCCAGCACGTCGTTGATCAGGGTAAGCAGGTGTTCGCCGCTGCGGTTGATGATCTCGAGATGTTCACGCTGGTCGTTAGACAATGCCGGATCGAGACGAAGCAGATTAGAAAACCCCAGAATGGCATTTAGCGGCGTGCGTAGTTCGTGACTCATATTAGCCAGAAACACACTCTTGGCCTTGTTCGCCGCCTCCGCAGCATCGCGCGCCAGCAGCAATTCCTCAGTCCGGTGTAGCACCTTTTCCTCAAGTTGATCCTTGTACTGATTCAGCTCCTCTTGGGCCTGTTTGCGTTCAGAGATGTCGATAAAACTAACGATGACCTGCGCTATGTCATTTGCCTTGTCATACACCGGGACGGCATTTACCAACGTCCAGATGTCATCCTTTTGGCTTGGACGGTGAATGCCAATGATCTTATTCTTAAATGCGCGGTGCGAGGAGAGCACCTGGTTGACCGGATATTCATGCGACGGCAGTGTGCTACCATCTTCGCGGATAAAATGCCAGTCAGGATCGATGGCCATTTTGCCTAGCATCTGCGCTTCGGTCAGACCGAGCAGTTCCTGCGCCATGGAGTTGGAGATGAGGATTTGCGTGTCCGCCCCATGCACGACCACGGCTGTCTGTATCTTCTGTATCAGTGTTCGGTACTTTTCTTCGCTCTGTTGCTGTAGCGTAGTGCGTAGTTCCAGGTTAGCAATCGAATTTCGCAGTTGCTCGGTCATGGAGTTGAATGTCTTCGCCAGCAGGCCGATCTCATCCTTTGAATTCACATCGGCTTTAACATTCATATCACCTTGGGCAACATGGCCGGCCAGGGTGGTCAAATGGATGATCGGCCGGGTCAAAAATTGGGCTACGACTATGGCAAGAATGGCGACGACCAAGAGGATGGTTGCCGCCAGAACCACTGAGTTGCGCGCCTGCGTACGTGCTGGGGCCAGCAGCGCCTCTTGAGGTATAAGAAAGACAACCCGCCAGGGTAGCGTCTTCATGCGCGCAACCGCTGCCGCATCCCACGTCGTACCGGTAGATGGCCGACGCAGAGCAAAGTAAGGCTGTGGCGTGTCTACGCGCGCAAGGCCTTCCGCCAGGCCGGGAAAATAGACTATGTCGCTCAAGAGCGCCTGCGAATCCGTGGCTGTGGTTGGTGCCGCTGATGATGAGGGTACGGCTGAGTGTGTCGACTTGTAGAGCAAGCTTGCCGTGCTGCCCGGTGAGGAGAGCCCATCAGCCAGGATGACACCGTTTTCATCCAGCAGCATGGGGTAGGAGAGCGGACCGACCAGACCGCTGTCTTGCACCAACAGTTGTTGCAGAATGGCCGCACCGTAGCGAACGCGCAGGACACCGGTTGGTCCACCCGTACCGCTGCCGATGACCGGATGGCTGAAATAGAGGTAGGCTTTTCTGTTATCACCCTCGAAAACTATGGAAGAGACATAAGCCAGCCCGGTTTCAAGTGCTCCCAGGAAATAGTCGCCCGCGGACTCGTCCCGGCCAACACCGGCGGCATCCGTGTCGATTACGTTTCGACCCCGCAGATCGAGCAGGGCATAGGATGAAATGAACACAGGGTCCTTTTGACTCAAGGTGCGCAAGGCGCCAAGAACCCTGGCTTTCGTTTCTGTGCCCCCCCGGCCACTTTCGAGTGCAAGTAAGTGATCGGCAAGTACCGGCAATCGAGCTTCCGCACCTATAACGGCCAGATCGGTACTGATGGTTGCGTCGAGTCGTGCCGCGGTTTGAGAGGCCGCAGCGAAGAGTGCATGGTTTGCCGCATCCATCAATGCCTGCTTGGAGGCGAAATAGCTGACAAGGGCCAGGAGCGTCAAGGGGACCAGCGCCACCAACACGAATGCCAGGATGACCTTGGTTCGCAGCGTATAAGTGATAGCGTGTGAGAACCCTCTTAACATGGCGTGTGCCTGCAGGTCATCCTATTGCCCCATCGATCCATGGCCGGGCATAACGAGTATGGCTGACTACAAGGCCATTGACATCATGCCTCATTCTACCAAGCCGGTCGCCTGCCGAGCCATGCTGGCCATGTTGTCGAGTGTAGCCTTGATGTCTTGCTGGCCTGTGGTCATCTTACCCAGTTCAACGGCAAAATCGATTGATAAGGAGGGCCAGGCGGGCAAATGGGGTTCTGTCCCCAGGTGATTCATGATGGCGTCAAGTGTGACATCGAAGTGTCGTGTGGTTCCCTGGGTAACCCTTGCTTTTGCCTTAATGCGCGGGTCATTGTAGTTGCTGAAGCGGATAGGGCTGGCGCCGCCACCGAGTAGACTGGCGCGGGTAGTGATGTCAGAACTGGTGGCCCATTGCAGGAAGACCCAGGCCGCCTCGATATTCTTGCTATGGCGTGAGATGGCCAGACTGCTACCTCCATGGTGGCTCATGCCCGGCACCTCGTCGAAGCCGCATTGGTCAGGTCGCCGCAAGGCCAAGGCTGTGGGTGATGGTGAAGGCTCCGTCAGGCCGACAATGCTGGAAGTCGCTGGATCATCATAGCTGGGAAAGAATTCGCCGATTCCGATATAGATGCCGGCACGACCCCGTGCGAAGTTTTGCGCCTCGCCAAACCAGTCCCAGGTGGTGACGCCCGGTGGCATGTTTCTACCCAGCTCCATCATGAACTCCATTCCGGTCACAGCCTGTTCGTCGTTGATGGCTGGAGTGCCGTCAAGGTTGAAGAAGGCGCCGCCGTGACCCCATAGCCAGGTGGTCATCTTCTGTAGCAGGGAGTAATGGCCGGATTTCCAGCCCTCTATAGTACCGTA
>JASFJY010000444.1:0-3843 GCA_050119415.1 Chromatiales bacterium
AGACGGCTCAGCAGATGCATGCTGCGGTTATGCAGCGGATTGCCGAGTGCGATATCTTCATCGGCGTCGCGGCGGTTGCCGATTACCGTCCGAAGTCGACGGCCGGGCAGAAGATCAAGAAGCAGGCGCAGACTCTCCAGCTCGAACTGGTGCGAAACCCCGATATACTTGCCGAGGTGGCGGCATTGGAGTGTCCACCATTCACGGTCGGGTTCGCGGCGGAAACCGAACGGGTGGAGGAGTTTGCCGAGGCGAAAAGACGTGACAAGGGGATCGACCTGATTGCCGCCAATCGAGTCGCTGGCGAGTCGGGCGGTTTCGAACGTGACGATAATGCCCTAATCCTACGTTGGCGAACGGGTGGGGAAACCTTGCCCCTGATGGGTAAAAGCGAACTGGCCCGGCGACTGGCCGAACGTATCGCGGAGCAATATCTTGCCAAACAGGGTAGCAAACGAGGGGTTGGGGAGATAAATCACAATTCGCATTGACAACAGGTGGTTACATGCTTGCTATGTTCGCGTTATGCTTAAATGATTTGTGGCGGTTTTTGCGTTGATATTCGCCTCGGTTACGGCCTATCTGAAAGGTAATTCAATAAATCGCACAAGGGAGTGGCTTGATGGTGGCTGGCCAGGGTGTTGATCGGATGCCGCCTGTTTCGTTATGCACAGATAAGCGAGTCGATCTATAGGACCCGCTATAAGTACTGGGGAAGAAGTTATGGGGTTGTTTAAAAAATCCGCGGGTAAACGCGCAGCCAAGCCGGCAGCGGGAGGGCGTGGTGTGCGCGGTTACTGGCTGATCAGTCTCGTCGCCCTGCTGGTTCTGACCCTGCTTACAGCTGCCGGCAGTTTTTTTCTTTCCCGCGCATCGGCCAACAGTCACGCCCGTCAACAGACCGGTGCTGCCGCCCAGCTGCTTGTGGCTGCAGTGGAAACCATCAACAGCGAACGTGCCCATCTGATCGAGGAACTGGCCAGACAGCCACGCCTGCTCGCCCTTTTCGAAGCGGGTGATCCGGTCGCCCTGAAGGCTGAACAGGCGCGCTTGACCAAGCTCATTCCCGGAGTGCAACAGGTCAGGTTGCTGCCGGCCGGCACCAGTGAGCCGGATAAGACACTGATGCCCAACATGGGCTACGCCTCGTTGCAGCTATTAAGGCAGGCCGAACGGCGCGACGGTGTACAGTCCACCGAGGTGCATCAATTCGGCACCGCGCATCAGCACATCGCCATCGCCGCCGGCGTGCGAGCGGCTAGCGGGGAGCCCGCGGTTGGCGTCATTCACGCCGCTTTTCCCACCGGCGGTCTGCGGATGTTGGTCGATTCCGTGGTTGACTATGGCGGGCGGGTTGAGCTGCGGCAATTGGCAATAGACAAGCCACCCTTCACCCTGGTGGGCAAAGGGCCTGAGAGTGCGAAGGCGCCTGATCGGCAGATGCAGATTGCCGGCAGCATCTGGCAGATTGCTTACTGGGGCGGTGTTGGTAACGGATTGAGTGCGATCGAGGGGCTGATGGCGGTGGGTCCCATCCTTCTACTCTTCCTGCTTGCCGCCGTTGTCCTTTTTCTGTTGTCGCAACAGATGATCAAGGCCTTGAAGAAGGATCAGCATACCATCCTGAGCCTTTTCGATGCGGTGATGGCCGGCAGGCCTCCCAAAGCGGTACCTGCCAAGCTGGCCGACCTGCAACCCACCATCGATGTGTTGGACCACCAGATCAGGGAGTATCGGGCCGGCCGTGCCGAGCGGGCCAAGGTGCGCCCGGTCGTCACGGAGACGAAGGCAGCGGGCATTTCGGTCGCCGAGGAGGAAACGGTACCGGCGCGGCGGGCCGCTGTGGGCCTTAGCGAACCGGTCGATCTGGATTCCTCCATCTTCCGCGCCTACGACATCCGCGGTGTTGTTGGCAAGACCTTGACGGAGGCGGTGGTAAGCACCCTCGGTCAGGGTATCGGCAGCGAGATCTTCGAACGGGGTTTTCAGTCGGTCTTGGTGGCAAGAGATGCCAGAAACTCCAGCGACAGTCTGCAGAGCGCCCTCATCCAGGGCCTGATGGCGAGTGGAAGAGATGTCATCGACGTGGGTTTGGTGCCGACGCCGCTGCTCAACTTCGCCGTCCAAGAGCTTAATGTCGAGTGTGGCGTAATCGTCACCGGCAGCCACAACCCGCCCGACTACAACGGTCTTAAGTTGGTTGTCGGCGGTGAAAGCCCCAGCAGCGAGGAGATTCAGGATTTGCGCCGGCGCATCGATGCCAGGCAGCTGCTGCAAGGGGAGGGTTCGTTCGATTCCCGGGAGATCATCGAGGACTACATCGAGCGTATTGTCTCCGATATCCGTCTCGGACAGCCGCTCAAGGTGGTTATCGACAGTGGCAACGGGGCGGCTTCGGTGGTGGCGCCGGAACTCTATCGTCAGTTGGGCTGCGAGGTGGTGGAACTCTACTGCACGGTGGACGGCAACTTCCCCAATCACCACCCGGATCCGGGCGATCCGAAAAACATGCGGGCCCTGCAGCAGGCGGTGGTCGAGCATCAGGCGGCCCTGGGTCTGGCGTTCGATGGCGATGGCGATCGGCTCGGCGTGGTCGACTCCTCCGGTAAGCTGATCTGGCCCGACAGACTGCTTATGTTCCTGGCCATGGATGTGCTGACCCGGGAGCCGGGCGGCGATATCATCTATGACGTAAAATGTAGCCGGCACTTGGCTAATGTAATCCTCTCCAACGGTGGTCGTCCGTTGATGTGGAAGACCGGACACTCCAACCTGAAGAGTAAACTGCAGGAGACACACGCCCTACTGGCCGGTGAGTTCAGCGGCCATATCATGTTCGCTGAGCGCTGGTACGGTTTCGATGACGGTCTCTACGCCGGTGCGCGGTTGCTTGAGATTCTCTCACTTGACTACCGCAGCAGCGCCGAAGTCTTTGCCGAACTCCCAGATGCTCTGTCGACACCCGAGATGATGCTGCGCCTGGAAGAGGGACGCGCCCAAGCCGTGATGAAGGCCATTGAGCAACTGCCCGATCTGCCGGGTGCCCGTGTGCTCAAGATCGACGGTCTGCGGGCCGAGTTCGAGCAGGGCTGGGGGCTGGTGCGTGCCTCCAACACTACGCCGGCATTACAGTTCCGCTTCGAATCCGACAGCAAGGAGGGATTGGCGCAGGTGCAGTCAACATTCCGCGATATACTGGCCAAGGTGGCGCCTGACCTCAAGGCGCCCTTTTGACCAGTGTCTGGCTATCGGAACGTCAAGCTGATCATGGTAAAATCGGCAGATTCGTATTGAGTGATGAGTTTTATTAACCCGGCATCCAAGTATCTCGGGTTAATAGTTGTAAGGTGGGAATCTGCGTTTCAATGAACCGGTGTTTCGTATCCTCTCTCTGGCGAAAGCGCAATGAGCTCCATCGACTCAAAATCAACAACTCAAACTGACCACTAGTGTTGCCAAGATGAGCCTCTCTCCTGAACAGGCACAGAATGTTGCCCACGTACTGACATCGGCCCTCCCCTATATCCAGCGCTTCAGCGGTAAGACCATCGTCATCAAGTATGGCGGCAATGCCATGGTCGATGAGGATCTCAAGAACAGTTTCGCCATGGACGTGGTACTGATGAAACTGGTGGGCATCAATCCGGTGGTGGTGCACGGCGGTGGTCCGCAGATCGCCAGTTTGTTGCAGCGCTTGGGTAAGGATTCCGAATTCGTTCAGGGTATGCGGGTCACCGACAGCGAAACCATGGACGTGGTGGAGATGGTGCTGGGTGGGCAGGTCAACAAGAATATCGTCAATCTGATCAATCGCGCGGGTGGGGCGGCGGTTGGTCTTACCGG
>JASFJY010000445.1:0-3843 GCA_050119415.1 Chromatiales bacterium
CCGTGAATGGAACCGCTTCCCCTGGCTACACCATCACCTCTATTTCCTACAGAGGCTCTCCGGCGTGGCCATCCTGCTTTTTCTTCTTTTTCATGTCGGCTGGACTCGACTCTGGGGCATCTTCGAACCCTCGATAGCAACCGATCTCTATGGCCATATGCGGAGCCTGCTTAGTCAACCGTGGGTCTTTGCCTTCTATCTGGCAGGTCTGTTGCTCTCCGTCTTCCACCTGAGCTACGGTCTCTGGACCATGGCCATCAGCTGGGGGCTGACCACCAGTGTGGAGGCTCAGCGTACTTGGTTCTATCTCTGCTGTGGCCTGTTTCTACTGCTGGGCGCAATGGGCCTGCACGGCATGCTGGGATTTGTGCAGTGAGAAATCCGCGCAAAGTAATCGTTATTGGCGGCGGGCTGGGGGGACTCTGGGCCGCACTGCGGGTCGCCGAGGCCGGTGTCCAGGTCAATATCTTCTCCCTCTTCGAAGTCAAGCGCTCCCATTCGGTCTGCGCCCAGGGCGGCATCAATGCCTGTTTCGACACCAAGGGGGAGAGGGACTCGGTCTGGCAGCACATAGTCGACACCCTCAAGGGTGGTGCCTACCTGGCCAACCAACCGCCGGTCAAATCGATGTGCGAGCAGGCCCCAGGCCTGATCCGCACCTTCGAGCGCATGGGTGTCACCTTCTCCCGTACAGCTGAGGGATTGATGGACCTGCGCCTGTTTGGCGGCGTCAAGAATCGTCGCACCCTGTTTGCCGGCGCCAGCACCGGTCAGCAGCTGCTCTACGGAGTCGATCAGGAGATTAGACGCCAGGAATCCCTCGGGCGGGTACAGAAGTATGAGTGGTGGGAGTTCCTCTCTCTGGTACTCGACGGCCAGGGAGCCTGCAAAGGCATTGTCGCCATGAACCTACGCACCCTGGAGGTGGCCGGCTTCCGCGCCGATGCGGTGATCCTTGCCAGCGGCGGCATGGGCCAGGTCTATGGCCACCGCTCCACCAACTCCACCAACTCCACCGGCGCCGCCGCCTGCCGCGCCTATCAGCAGGGAGCCTGGTTCGCCAACACCGAGTTCTTCCAGTTCCACCCCACCGCCATGCTGGGCGATGACAAGACCCGTCTGATGAGCGAAGCGGCCCGAGGCGAAGGCGGCCGTATATGGGTGCCAAAAGATGCACAGGATAACCGCCGCCCCAACGACATTCCGGAGCAGCAGCGCTTCTATTTTCTCGAGGAGTGGTATCCCAGCTACGGCAATACGGTGGCGCGCGACATCGCCTCCCGCGCCATCTGGCGTGTCGTGCACGAGATGGGACTGGGCGTGGCTGGCAAATACAAGGTCTATCTCGACCTGACCCACCTCGATCCCGACTTCGTCGAGCATCGGCTGCATGCCATTCTCGACATCTACCGCAAATTTCACGGCACCGACCCGTTGCAAGAACCGATGGAGATCTACCCCTCGGCCCACTATGCCATGGGCGGCCTCTGGATCGATTTCGAGAAGGATCCAACCAGCGGCGGCATGAAGCCCGGCAGCCCGCGCAACCACGCCAGCAACATTCCGGGGCTCTACGCCTGCGGCGAGTGCGATTACGGCTACCACGGCGCCAACCGCCTCGGCGCCAACTCCCTGCTCTCAGCCTCATACAGTGGTCGTGTCACCGGTGAGTCGGTAACCAACTATCTTAAAGGCCTGCAGGACGTTCAGGATACCGTGCCGGATAAGCGCTACCGGGACGAGATCGGCCGGCAACAGTCGATCAATCAGTCCCTGCTGGCGAATCGCGGCAAGGAGAATCCCTACACCCTGCATAGCGAGCTGGGTGAGCTGATGTCGAACCGGGTCGGTGTGGTGCGGGACAACGACAGTCTGCGACAAGCGCTGGACCAGCTGCGCGAGCTTGAACAGCGCAGCCTACGGGTCGACCTGCGGGAGACCAACAACTGGTCAAATCAGGGGCTCGCCTATGCCCGGCAGCTGCAAGAGATGATCCGCTTGGGACAGGTCATCACCGCCAGTGCCCTGGCCCGTGACGAGTGCCGGGGTGCCCACTACAAACCCGCCTTCGAGTTGTCGATGCCAGATGCCTACCCGGGCGAGCCCGCCTACGAGACCTACCTACAGGCCTGCAAAAAACAGAACGACGAGTGGCTCAAAAGCACACTTGCGGTACAGGGTGAGCAGGGACCAGAGATCAGCTATCAACAACTGGACCTCTCGGTACTGCCTCCCGAAGAGCCAAGGGACTATCGCTGAGTAACTTACCATGAAAAGCCTCGAATTCCACATCCGTCGCCAGGACAATCCCTCCAGCCCCCCCTACTGGCAGCAGTTCACCATCCCCTACCGACCGGGGCACAACCTGGTCTCCGCCCTGATGGTGATCCGCGAGAACCCGATAACCACCGATGGCCAACGGGTCGACCCGGTGGCCTGGGAGTTCAACTGCATGGAAGAGGTGTGCGGTGCCTGCAGCATGCTCATCAACGGCCGCCCGCGCCAGGCCTGCTCTACCTTGATCGACACCCTGACGCAGCCGATACGCCTGGAACCCCTGAGTAAATTCCCGGTCATCCGTGACCTGATGGTGGACCGCAGCCGCCTGTTCAGCGACCTGAAGAAAGTACGCGCCTGGATCGAGATCGACGGCGCCTGGGACATTCATCAAGGTGCGCCGCGCATCTCACCCGAGGCATGGAAGGAAAACTACCTCTACAGCCGCTGCATGTCCTGCGGCATCTGTATGGAGGCATGCCCGCAATATTCCATGTCACAGCCCTTCGTCGGCCCCGCCTCGCTGGCCTCCGTACGACTGATGAACGCCCATCCCACCGGCCGCTACCACAAGACTCAGCGGCTCCACGCTATCATGGCCGAGGGCGGGCTGAGTGACTGCGGTAATGCGCAGAACTGCGTTCAGGTCTGCCCCAAAGAGATCCCTCTAACCACCGCCATTGGCGAACTGGGCCGTCAGGTGACGCTGCAAATGCTGCGGGATCTTTTCGGCAAGTCCAGTTGAGCGTGTACGTTCAGCGCCCTTTCCTGAGCTGTGATATGCAACTTGCGATCTGCTACGCTGTCACATTGCAACAAGTTTTTTACGGTGGCTCAGAAGGAGTGAACTTCCCGCGAGCACCCTGTCACCCGGATTAATCTCACAACTTCCCGGGTCGGCACTTTCATACTCATTCATAAAATGATATTGACCAGAAGCTAGACAACCGGTGCAGCAATCGACTGTCGCGGCTTCAATGACTCCAGGAGAGATATATGAAGAAAAACCTTGCCCTCGCTTCGTTGGTTGCCTCGGCGATCACCCTACAGGCCTGCACCACCATCGACCCCTATACCCGGGAAGATAAGACCTCCAGCGCCACCAAGGGGGCCGCCATCGGCGCTGCGGTGGGTGCGGTGCTGGGCATCGCCACCTCAAAGGACAAGAAGGATCGTAAGGAAAGGGCGCTCAAGGGCGCCGGCATAGGCGCCATAGCCGGCGGAGGCGTCGGCTACTATATGGACGTGCAGGAGGCTAAGCTGCGGCAACAGTTGGAGAATACCGGTGTCAGCGTGACCCGTAGCGGCGACAACATTATCCTCAACATGCCGGGCAACATCACCTTCGAGGTCAATAAGTCGGACGTAAAACCGAACTTCGTAGAGGTTCTTCACTCGGTCACCCTGGTGCTCAACGAATATAAATCGACCATGATCGAAGTGTCCGGCCATACCGACAGCACCGGCTCCGAATCCTATAACCAGATGCTCTCCCAGCAGCGTGCCCAAGCGGTGAGCAGTATCCTCATGCAAAACGGGGTGCAACCGGTGCGGATCGACACCGTC
>JASFJY010000446.1:0-3841 GCA_050119415.1 Chromatiales bacterium
CCGGTTGGCGCCATGTTTGGTGCGGGTAAACACCAATACCTGACGCCAGTTTTTCGCACCGATCATGTGACTGAGTAGCTCTCGCTTACGCTTTTTATCCACCGGGTGGATGACCTGCTCGATACGTTCGGCCGTGGTATTGCGACGTGCCACCTCAATCAGTTGCGGGCGGTTCAGCAAGCGATCGGCGAGTTGTTTGATCTCTTGGGAGAAGGTCGCTGAAAAGAGCAGGTTCTGGCGCGCGCCGTTCTCCGGCAGCAGTGCCAATACCTTGCGGATGTCATGAATGAAGCCCATGTCCAGCATGCGGTCGGCCTCATCCAGCACGAGTATTTCAATCTGCGAAAGATCGAGGGTTTTCTGTGCGGCATGATCGAGCAGACGACCCGGCGTCGCCACCAGGATGTCGACACCACGTCGCAACTGTTCGATCTGCGGATTGATCTTGACGCCGCCAAAAATCACCGCCGAACGAAACGGCAGGTAGCGGCCATAGGTGGCGACGCTCTCGCCAACCTGGGCGGCCAATTCACGGGTCGGCGTCAGCACCAAAGCCCGCACGGGGCGACTTGTCCGAGACTGCGGCTTCTCGCTCAATCGCTGCAGCAGCGGCAGTGTGAAGCCGGCGGTCTTGCCGGTGCCGGTCTGCGCGCCGGCCATCACATCCCGTCCGCTTAGGATCATCGGGATCGCCTTGTGCTGGATGGGAGTGGGTTGTGTATAGCCCTGCTCGCCAACGGCGCGCAGGAGTTCGGCCGAAAGGCCGAGGTTATTGAATGACATGGGGTAAATAGCTCCAGTCTTGCCACCCCGGTGCAACTTTCGCTGGCGGGGGCCGGTCCTGGCTGGAAGAGGGAATTCTCTGTTATAAGCGGGTTGTCCCAAGCGGGACGCAGCTCAAATCCTTTCCTGCGATCTCACATCGCGTCGGATGCCGACCGGTCAGGCACCCGGAAACCATACACAATAACAGAATCCGCTGTAAAAAGCAGTATAATGCCGACATGAGGTCCTGCGAGAAAAGCGTGAAACCAAATCAGATCTGGGTCGACGCGGATGCCTGCCCGAAAGTCATCAAGGAGATACTCTTCAGAGCGGCCGAGCGTATCGGCATGCAACTGACCCTGGTTGCCAATCAGCCATTGAACATCCCCCGTTCCCGCCACATCCGCACGGTCCAGGTCCCCTCCGGCTTTGATGTGGCGGACAACTATATCGTACAGCAGGTGGCAAAGGACGATCTGGTAATAACGGCGGATATCCCCCTGGCCGCCGAGGTCATCGCCAAGGGCGCACTGGCACTCAACCCCCGGGGCGAACTCTATACCGAGGCGAATATACGCCAACGGCTGACCATGCGGGATTTCATGGAAACCCTGCGCAGCAGCGGTGTGGATACCGGCGGGCCGGCAGCCCTCAGCCAGGCCGACCGACAGCAATTCGCCAATCACCTCGACAGACTTCTGGCCCAACGGCGGCCAACGACCGGCCGGCCGTAGTCTAAAAAAACTATTTCCATATAAAAATTAAAGCTGAAAAACGACTATCAGAGACTTGACGGTAAATACACTTCACGGTTAAAACTATTCCCATGAACAGAATAACTACCGCCCACCCTGTCCCTTCGAACGGCCGAGAGCTGCGACTGCGCTGGCGCTTTCCTCTCCGCCGCTGCCGTTCGTTTCCAAACTAGACTGATACTTACCTGGCAGCCGCGGATCCCGCCGCGACTGCCCTGTCCACCCCCTTCGCCGCCGGATCCGTGGTTGCCCCAACCGGAGGCAACAGATGGAACCCCAAAACCCTGATCCACGACAGGCCCTTATCGGCACTGCTTTCATCATACTTGGTGCAATAGGCTTCTCGGCCAAATCCGTCCTGATCAAGCTCGCCTATGCAGAGAGTGCGCAGATCGACGCCATCACCCTGATGGCGCTGCGTATGTTGATATCATTACCCTTCTTTGTGGCCGCCGCCCTGTGGAGCGGCAGAACGACGGACACAACCCACAGTAGAGAAGAGTGGATAGGGCTTCTGCTTTTGGGCACTTTGGGCTACTACCTGGCCAGCCTGCTGGATTTCCAGGGCCTGCAATACATCCCGGCGGGATTGGAGAGGTTGATCCTCTTCCTCTACCCCACCCTGGTGGTCTTTATGGCCGCCCTGCTCTATCGAAAGCCGGTCGGCAAGAAACAATCCCGGGCCCTGCTTTTGAGTTACGCCGGAATCGTCCTGGTATTTGGCGCAAATCCGCAGGCGTTATCGTCAGATACTGCGCTGGGTTCCCTTTTGGTGTTTGGCAGCGCCGTCGCCTTTGCTGTCTACCTGACCGGCAGCGGCCACCTCATTCCGCGCTTCGGATCAAGACGCTTTACCGCCTACTCCATGTCGGCTGCCTGTTTGGTTACTCTCCTGCATTTCATGGCCATAAAGCCTATTGAGCAGTTGGCACTATCCATGGAGATATTCGCCCTGGCACTGGCCCTGGCGTTGATATCCACCGTGGCACCGGCCTTTCTCATGAGTGCCGGCATCCGGCGAATCGGCGCATCCAACGCAGCGATCATCGGCACCGTGGGGCCGGTCTCGACGCTGGTTCTGGCCTATGTGGTGCTGGACGAGTCCCTGGGGCCGGTAGAGATCATCGGCTCGATCATGGTACTGGCCGGTGTAGTGATCGTTAGCCTCACCAAACAAGGAGCCCAACAATGAAACAAGCGTCAGGAACCCAACTGGAAGATCCACCATGAGACACTGCGCCGGAGAGACGGAATGTGGCATCACAGATTGGCGGGGAAGGGCCCCACCCTGCCGCTGCAGTGTGCGCCTCGGCTCGGCGCGGGAGGTGACCGACGGGGGCCTCGCCGACCTGCTGGCCCACTTCTCCCGCTTCCATCCCGGTGTCGCCCTGGAGATTCTCGATGATGGACTCCCTGCCCTCCCCAAGGTCGAACTGGCCCTGCTGAGCGCCGCCGATACCGGCGAGCTGGTGGTGGTACGGTTGCGCCCCGCGCTGCGCTGCGCCCTCGCATCGATCTCACCGTCCGACTGCGGTATTGGCCCAATCATCAATAGCTGGCGATTACGTGCTCTTTTTCACTTTGCTTCGCGGAAACTCATCGAGGTGTGAAGCAGATCAAGCGGTTTCGTGCTCAAATGTAGGTCGGGTTAGCGCAGCGTAACCCGACGTAAGAGGAGCATTCACCTTCCCATTGTCGGGTTACGCTGCGCTAACCCGACCTACACCCATTGAGGCGTGGCACAAGGAGGTGCTGATTATTGACCGAAGGATGGACTCATTCGCAAATCCGCATCTGAGCAACTAATCCAATACGCTCATCGCGTTCCCGTATGAAACATTTGGATTGATATCTTAATAACCTACCAGTTATCAATTTCTTGTAAAACTCAGACCCCAATCAAGACTCTGCGCTTGAAAAAAATAACAACCTTATTTTCTGTGATCAAATATCTTGCGTCTCAGGTTTATTGATATAGATTATATCGCAGGCACAGTTTACAGATAGCTTAACGATCGCACATCACATTTAATGCTATCTCTAAGAATAAGCCTTTGAATCAACATGATTTTAGTTGGGACAAAAAACGGAGTTCATGTTTATGTGTAATCTTAAACCCTTATCCTTTTCCATTTCTTTATCTCTCTTGCTCACAAGCATGAGCATGATCAACCTATCCCATGCCGACTCATCCATTCCGTGGGATAGTGACGATCAATCAGTTCAAAACCAAGTTGCCAATGAAGGCCATCGCATTATTGTGAAATACCGCGATGGAGCCGCGAAAAGCATGGCCGCTTTCAAAACCATGGCCGATCGGA
>JASFJY010000447.1:0-3827 GCA_050119415.1 Chromatiales bacterium
ATCACCGTCGTTGGACATGCTGGTGTCGCTCATTAAGTCGTAACCAGGGAGTATGAGGTTGTCAACCAGATCAGCGTGCTCCAAGTATCCGGTATCGATCACCGCCACTATGGCGCCCTCACCCTGAGTGGTGTCCCAGGCTTCGGGCATGCCAATGCCGACCGTATCATCAAAAAGGTGCCACTGTTCGTTGTAACGGGAATCGTTCGGTGTGAACATGTGAAAGAGGCGCCTATCCGGTTCGGCATATTCCACATTCGGATCTGCCTCGATCTGTTGGATAATATCCTGGACATCCCCCATAGGCAGAGTTTCGCCCAGCTTGAAAACCTGCGCCCCGGTACCCATGGTGCGCATAAAGTTCATGGCACGACCGGTAGTTTGAGACATGTCCTCGGCCAAATTGCTATAGCCGGCGGTTCCCCGTGCCGCGCTTTCGCGATACTTAACGATAATGCGGTTGGTTTTGTTCGCCACCTGGGCATAAACCGCTTGCGCATCAACATTACCCTGGGGAAAGCCGGCTTGGCAGAGCCCCGTCACCCCCATGCCTGCGAACAAGAGACAGGTGAAGGTCCTCGGTAGCGATTTAAGTAAGTGCATGTATATACTCCAATTCTCCGGAAATACGAACCTAAGCCTGTTGATTCTGATCCCGGCGCATTGAGAGTACTTATCGTTATCTTTGCCGCACTTAGGAATCGTCCTTGATTTATTCGATTCACGCCTAATGTGACTAAATCAACATGATTGCCATTGAAGTTGATCACGCCACAAAAGTAAATGTGATCCCGTTAGTTTTTTATTAATTCGAAACCCAGTTACCAAAATTGAATAGAACAAAAGAAACCTTAATACTGTCACTTATGTGCCATTATTTTTCTAATCGTCAATTTATTGACGACCCACTTATCGCATAAAAATTGGTTCGAAACGGCTGGAAAAGGCAGTTATCTCGCAATTTTTTTAGTAGATTTATCAGAGAGATAGCAATCATCTTCTGACACGCGAAGAAAGCCTGCGCCTTGGACGTTCAATCCTACTCTCATTTTTCATTAAAGGTGCAAAACCGGGATAGGACGACCTCACTCCCTTGCTTAAATCAGTAAGAGACAGGACATCAACCTCAGGAACTAAACGCTTTTTTTCAACGCCGGATGAAACTTTCGGGTTAAAGGAGGTGTGGAATACGGAACCTGACCCTGGATTCGTTATATTTCATCCAGGCCGTCTTGCTGTAGTTTTTCCTGATCCCTGGAAATCCTGGCTCAGGCAAACTCGATTGCGGCCGCTCTCCTTGGCCTGATACAAGGCTATATCCACCCGGGTCAGTAAGTCGTCGACGCTTATAGTCTCTCCTTGCCGGTCTGCTCCATCTTCGACGCTTAAAACGCCTAATGAGGCGGTGAAATGAAGCGCCATTCCGTTTTCCAGTTTGACCTCACCGGCATCGAGGGCAAGACGAAGCCGTTCGGCGGCTTCGGCAGCCTGCTGCCAGTTTGTTTGCGGCAGCAGCACGACGAACTCCTCGCCGCCTAAACGTCCGACAATATCGATCTCACGCAGGGTCTCACGGCTGATCTGAGCAATCTTGCGCAGCGTCATATCACCGACATGGTGTCCATAGGTATCGTTAATGCGTTTGAAGAAATCGATGTCGAACATGATCAAGGAAAGCTCACCGCCATAGCGCCTGAGACGTGACAATTCCTTCCCGGTCAGTTCGATGAAATGGCGTCGATTGAACAGACCGGTAAGATCGTCGAAGCGGGCCTGACGTTCCAGCTCCCCTTGCAACCGTTTGAGTTCGCTGATGTCCAGACCGGTGGCCAGCACACCGACAACCGCACCCGATGCATCCCGTTCAGGCACCATATGAATGAGATGTGTCTCTGTGCCAGCGCCTCTGACCGGCACTTCGGCCTCAAATGAGCACTCCTGACCGCTCTGTGCCGTTTGTATAAAAGCTCTACGTCTAATTTCCAAGCCAGGCACTTCAGAGCGCTCTGAAAACTTCTTTCCCAGCAGCTGTTCTGTCGGCTCCGATAACGCGGCAGAAAGCCTAGGATTGAGGTAAACAAGGCGCCCATCCAGGTCGTAACGAGCGATATTGATAGGTGAATTCTCGGCCAAGGTGCGAAACACCCGTTCGCGCCGGACCAACGTCTCGCGGGTGTTACGGTTTTCAATGGCGATCGCCGCCAGATTGGCGGCGAAGGAGATGCGCTCCATATCCGTTTCATTCGGTGCGGCGGGCTCAGTATGGTAAACGTTAAAACTTCCCAACACCTTACCATCCGATGCAAGGATCGGCTCCGCCCAGCAGGCAGCCAGTCCGGCCCGCTTGGCGAGTTCGACAAAGGATCGCCCGCACTCATGTGTAGAGATTTTCTCCACCACCACCCGTTCACCCAAGTGGCCGGACGTGGCGCAGGAATCCATGCCCATACCGATTTCAAGAGCATCAAGCTCCTGGGTAAAGAATAGCGGCAGGCTTGGAGCGGCGCAGGTATACAGGTGTTTCCCCTCATCATCCAGCAACTGTACGCTGCAGAGTGATGCGGGCGCTTCCTCCTCGATCGCGCCTACGACGGCATGCAGAATATCGGACAAGGGCGCGGCCTTGGCCACCATCTCCAGCATGGCGTTATGCACGCGGTTGCGCTGTTCGCTCTGCCAGCGGGCGGTAATGTCAGTGAAATTGGCCAACCGTTTTTCACCCACCAAGCCGACCTGAGTCATTACCCTGAGCGTGCGGCCGTCCTTACTGATGATGTTTGACTCCAGCTTCGACGGCGCCAAACCGGATTGACGGGCTTCATCCACCTGTCGCAGCCAGGGTTCGACAACCGATGCCCGGTATCCGGCAACCGGATAAGCCTTGCCAAGCCAGGTTTCGATATCGGGCAGATCGTCGAGCGTGTAACCGAACATTTCAGTAAACTGTCGATTGACGTATTCGATCTTTCCCTCTGCATCGCACCAGCAAATGCCCACTGGGGAGAATTCGAGTAAATCCTCCATCTGGATACACCGCTCGGTGCTTCTATTCAGATCGCTCTGAAGTTTTATCTCCCGAAACCTGGCCAATCCGTTGGCCGCAAGGATCTGCACCACGCCAACCATGTATTCCATATGCGCCTGCATGCGCGCCTTGCTGACAACAGGAACGGCGCGTATGGCCCTCAGATAAGCTTCTTCATCGAATCCGAAGCGCCTGGCCCTGTTGCGGAAGAACTCCAGGTCGGGAGGCGCGTCTAGCACCCGCCCCAGAAACAGGGTGGCCAGTTGATGTCCTTCGATCACCAGCGGTGTTGCATAGTCGTTGAGACCGTTTTCGCACAGGCGACAGACAATCTCTCCGTCCCGTGCCATCCCCATGAGTTCGATGTTGCTCTCCTGGCATTGACGATTGGTTTCGGGGGTGGCCTTGTGGAACAGTTTGCAGGCGTCGAGCCAACCGGCTTGAGTGATGAGTTCACCGTGCGGACCGACCAGACCGCCGGGGATGCCGGTCGCCTTGGTGAAGCTCTGCAACAGTCGCGAAAAAGCGGTGATATCGACCAGATCACCGAAGCTGTAGCTATCGTCTACACTTCCAGCTCGTTGCGTCGACATGGTTACTCTCGAAATCTATTTGTGGACTAGGACAGACGGGGCTGCTCCACACGAAATCAAGGGTCCATGATGATTCTTAGCCAACAGCAACCGCTTGAGACCAAGCGGTATGTATTGGGCGTTAAACGCAGCCTAAACTCATTAACCACAAAGCCCTGGTTGTAAGTCACCGAAACTCGGGATGAAAATCCGATAAATCAAGTATAGAT
>JASFJY010000448.1:0-3824 GCA_050119415.1 Chromatiales bacterium
AGTGTTGTCGGGGCGATGAACGAGACCGTCGGTGCCTTCAAAGCGATGGAAGTTGCCTTCAACCTGAGTGAAATAGTGGGCAAAAGTCGCAGTATCCGCGTGGGCAGTAACCAGGAGACGAGCGTTAAATACGACGACACGCACAAAGTCGGAAAAAATCTGGTGATCGATGCAGGAGATTCGGTGACCATAAAGACAGGCAAGGCGTCGATCATCATGAAAAAAGATGGAACAATCACCATCCAGGGAAAGGATATCAGCGTCAAAGGATCGGGCAAAGTGAATGCGAAAGCCTGCAAGAATGTGGTCATAAAAGGGAAAAAAATACTGCAGAACTGAATATCGTGGTGGATTCTTCGCGTGAGCCTGTGACTACCCTGCCGGGAGTCTCCCGGCGATTACGGATATGACGGGCAGTGGAACCTTAACGGAGGAGTTATCGTGACCGAATTGATAGCTGAAAATCAGTCCGAAAATCTGTTTGTTCAACAGGATTCTCGGCTGGATGGGGTGGTAATTGGCGTACTCGTCGGATTGAATGAACGTTACCAACCCCTGGTCGCCTTTCCCGGCAACCCGAGACAGGATGGAGCGGTCGCCAAATCAACGACTCAGTTCGGTCTAAAGGATATCGGTTTTGAGGTTGCACTGCTGTTTGAAAACGGTGATCCGCTGCTGCCCATGGTGATAGGTCGCATACAGAATCCGGAGCCTAATGAGACCGATTCGCAACAGGTTAGCGCAGATGTTGATGGCGAACGCCTGACCCTTAAAGCCGACCGTGAGATCGTTCTAAAATGCGGCAAGGCGAGTATCACGCTCACACGGGCAGGTAAGGTTATCCTGCGAGGTAAATATCTATTGAGCCGTTCCTCCGGGGTCAATCGCATCAAAGGCGGTTCCGTGCAGATCAACTGAGATGAAACTGCTCAATGCGACTGAGTTGGCGACTGGATATACCCTGGGTATGCTGCCCGATGGTCGCGAACTTCTGGTGGTTGTCGCCAAAGGTTCCTTCGAGATACCGATGCAAGGCAGGCAAGCCGATTTCGCAGAGAAGCAAATGGAGTTGGTGGAAGCCGACACTTTCACGGGAGAACCGGGCTTTAGCGCGCCCTTGCATGAAGTTGACTATACACCGTATAAACGCCACTGTGATGTACTCCTGATCGGCAGTGCCTATGCACCCAATGGAAAATCTACAAACCGCGTTAAAGTGTCCCTGCAATTGGGTCCCGTATCCAAATCCTTCATCGTTACCGGGAATCGCTACTGGGAATCCGGAAAGATTAGCATACGTCCAGGTTTAGCCGAGTACTTTGAGAGATTCCCCATCTGTTATGATCACGCATTCGGTGGAATAGACAATTTTCATAGTAATGAAAAAAAACACAGTGCCTACATGGCAAACCCAGTCGGTAAAGGCTACCACGAGCAGTTAAAACAGGCTTTTGTTGACGGCTCGCCGATGCCGAATACGGAGGAACTGAAACGCCCTGTTTCCATGCCCAACGGCAAGTACCGGCCGATGTCATTCGGGGCGTTAGGACGGAGCTGGGACCCTCGACGAGAACTGGCCGGAACCTACGATCAAAACTGGCTGGACAATACATACCCCTTCCTTCCCGCAGACTTCGACGAGACCTACTTTCAGTCTGCTCCTGCTGACCAGCAGATGCCGTATCCTCAGGGGGGTGAACAAGTTATCCTGGAGAACCTCACGCCGGAAGGTCTGACGAAATTCACTCTGCCCGAACTGGATGTTCCTGTAGTTTTCTTTTCTAAAAAAGGACAAAGCGTCAAACGGAATGCAGTGATCGATACAGTTGTACTGGAACCGGACAATGGCGTGTTCAGCATGGCCTGGCGAGCCAGTATACCACTTAAAAAGAATATCTTTGAAATACCCCAGGTGTTAGTCGGAAGAAAAACAAAAGGTTGGTGGCGCGCACGAAAACTTGGAAAAATCCATTACCCTACTCTTGACCACTTGGCAATGGAAAGGCGAAAACAAACAGTTGAGGAGGATTGATGGGGTTACCTCTTGCGATTACAGCGACTGGCATGGTGACAGGAGTAGGATTAAGCGCACCCGCGAGCTGTGCAGCCATGCGATGCGCTATCGACAATTTCCAAGAAACCTGTTTTAAGGATCGAATTGGAGAGCAAATATTGGGCTGTGAAGTACCGATGGATAAACCCTGGCGGGGAAGAACCAAGCAGATCCAGATGGCATGTGCCGCAATCAAAGAAGTACTTCAGTCCAATCCGCTAGTGAAACCGTCGGATACCCCCCTGCTGTTGTGCCTTTCAGAACCCAACCGCCCTGGCCGTGTTATCGATGACGACACCCGGCTTTTTGAGGATCTGCTGGATGAGTTGGGCTTTGATTTCAGTAACCAATCCCTGGTGATACCTGCCGGACGTGTTTCCCTGGCGATCGCCTTGAAACAAGCGAGGAAAATGATCGGCTCAATGGGTGTTACACATGTGCTTGTTGCTGCGAGCGACACGATGCTGGTTGGGGAAACACTGGATTTCTACGAAAGTAAAGATCGATTGCTGACCAGCACCAACTCTAACGGATTCCTGCCTGGAGAAGCAGGTGCCGCACTGCTACTGGAGTCGGGCAATAACAAACCCGCAGGGACGCTTTACTGCGAAGGTCTTGGCTTAGCGGTAGAGAAATCACACATAGAATCAGAAGAGCCGCTAAAAGCTGAGGGCTTAGCCGCAGCAATAGTCGAGTCGCTGGAGGATGCGGCGCTAAGCGAGAGTGAACTGAATTTCAAAATCACCGATATAGCGGGAGAGCAATACTCATTCAAAGAGGCCAGTCTTGCATTTAGCCGTATTGATCGCACACATAGAGAGGAATTTGATATATGGCATCCGGCAGATTGCATCGGAGAAGTAGGTGCGGCGATTGGGCTTGTTATGCCTGCAGTGCTAAAAGCTGCATGCGAAAAAAACTACGCGAAGGGTACAGTAATACTGGCTCATTGCGGAAATGATGACGGAAGAAGAGCATCGATGATATTTATTTGGCGATAGGGCAGTGATGTTATGGCAAATGACGTATTTGCAAATGGTCGAGAAGTTTCTTGCAAGCGAGCTGACGGGAAAACAATATGCGCGTTTCCCGATGTCTGCTTTACGCCACCGCAGACACCGGCCACTCCTCCTGGCATACCAATACCATACCCAAACACTGCCTTTGCAAAAGACACGACAGCAGGGAGTAAGAAAGTAAAAATATCGGGCAAGGAAGTCATGCTCAAAAACAAGTCGTACTTCAAAACATCAACAGGTGATGAAGCGGGGTGCGCGACAAAGAAAGGGATTATAACTGGCAAGATAAAAGGAAAGGCATTCTATGTCAGTTGGTCGATGGATGTTAAGTTTGAAGGAAAAAACGTGGTACGACATCTGGACATGACAACGCATAATCATGCTAGTCCACAGGCAAACGAGGCCATTCCTTGGCCGTACCTTGACTCAACGACATTAAGTTCACCGTCACATGCCTGCAATGAATCGGGAGATGCACAAAAGGTATCAGACAATTGCAGCGATCCAGCTAAAAAAGATTTCAGTGAAAAATGCTGTGATGCGAGAGAATGCATGTTGGTACCATACGACCCAAACTACTGTTGCTCAAAAGACGGCACCCAAATGACGCCGCACCATGTCGTACTGAAGTCTCAATTCAAAGAGGCCGGTAAAGAGGGTGAGGCGATTACTCTCCAATCAGGCGGCGAATACAAAGAGCGCAAAGCACCCTGCATATGCGCAGAAGGCCATAGCGCCTCCACAGCAAGACA
>JASFJY010000449.1:0-3822 GCA_050119415.1 Chromatiales bacterium
TGACCATCCGACGACAGAATCGGGCAAAAGAGTGGCAGCCAAGGAGAGCCCGGCAAGGCATTCGCGTCAGCGTATGAAACAACGCTCAGCCGGCTGAAGTTCACCCTCACCACTCGCCGACACGTTATCGGAATGCAAAGGATTGAATCCGCCTAATGAAAACGGCCCTTCGATGCATCCTCGCCATAGTCTTGCTCGGCTTCACCGCCCATAGCTGCGCGGTGGAACTGATTGCCAATCCCGACGTTTCGCAAGAGAACCTGTCTCGCAGTTTTGTGCGATCCATATTCACCATGCGCCAGACAAGCTGGCCCAGCGGCATGCCGATCCGGGTGTTCGTACTGGGCGACAAAGACGAACTGCACGCCAGATTCAGCAAACGCATTCTCGGCGTCTTTCCACATCAACTGAGAAGGGCCTGGAACCGGCAGATCTTTTCAGGCACCGGACAGGCACCGGAGAAGGTAGAGAGCGTAGGTGAGATGCGCGAGAAGGTATCCCACACACCTGGCGCCATCGGTTACCTATCCGAGGATATGATCAATGAGCAAATACGGACGATTGCCGTTGAGTAATGCAATGCGTCACTGGTGGACAATACTCATCTGCCTGATCAGCACAGGAGCCTGGTCAGTGGAGCTGGACCTTGCGGACCATCGACTGCAGATCCACGGTTTTCTCACCCAGGCCTATGTGAAGACCACTGATAACCAGTTCTTCGGCGACAGCGAGGACGGCAGTTTCGAGTTCCGCGAGCTGGGGATCAACGCCTCCTATCGCTTCAACCCCAATCTAATGGCCTCGGCTCAAGCGCTCTCCAGGGTGGCGGGCGAGATGTACGACGGTTCCCTGGCGGTCGACTATGCGCAATTGGACTATCATTACAGCCTAAATGAAGAGAAGCGCCTGGGGGTGATTCTGGGACGTTACAAGAACCCCCTGGGACTCTATAACGACACTCGGGATGTGGCCGCCACCCGGCCGGGCATCTTCATGCCCCAGGCGATCTACTGGGACCGGGTGCGCAACATGGTGCTCTCCAATGACGGACTTCTGCTCAGCGGGGAGCACAACAGCGAGATGCACCGTTTACAACTGCAGCTGTTCACCGGCAAGACGCCGATCGATGAAAATGTGGAAGCAACTTACCGCCCGCCAGGACTGAGCGCCTCCATAGATCAGGGCAACCTTGCCTATGGCGGGCGCCTGCTCTACGAGTGGGATGGCGGACGCTTGAGGCTGGCGCTGAGCAACGCCATGCTCGATTTCGAGAGTAAAATCAACATGCTGCCCGATGGAAAGTTCGATCTTGACTACTGGGTATTGTCGGCTCAGTACAACGACGGTCCCTGGCGCCTGACCTTGGAGTATATGCAGGAACCGCTAGACTTCCACGGCTTCGGCGGTCTCCTCGATGCGGCGGACACCACGGTCGACGGCTACTATCTGCAAGGTGACTACCGGCTGCATGAGGACTGGGAGCTGATGCTGCGTTACGAGGAGAGCCACTACAACAAGGACGATCCCGATGGCGTGGAAACCAGTCTGAAAATCGGAGGGGTGCCTCATAACCACTACAGCAAGGTATGGACTTTGGGCCTGTTGTGGGAACCCCGCGAACGGCTGATGCTGCGGGCCGAGTTCAGCCGGGTGGATGGCACCATCTTTCTTTCCAACCTGGATAATCCACTGCCCAACGAGATGGTCAAGGACTGGGATCTCATCGCTCTGTTGATCTCCTATAGTTTCTAGTACCACCCCATAGCCAACGGGACAGAGCCTGAATGGAATCCTCAGTTAAGGTAAAAAATCAGCGGTTTTTCAGTCTGAAATGGAAGGTGGTGGCACTGTTGAGCCTGATCCTGCTGATCGTCAACGCAGGCTTGGCGAGCATGGTTTATTACGAGCAGCGGCAGCTGTTCCTGACCTATCAGCAGCAAATCCGCGAACAACAGGGCCGCCAGATCAAGGCCCTGTTGGAAAAGAGCTTCTACAAGCTGGAACAGTTCGCGCAGATGATACCAGGCCTGGCGACAGCCGCGACACCGTCCCGCGAAATAGCCCTCTCCGCCAAACTGCAGCATTTCTTCATCCACAGTGCCTCGACATTGGAATTGGAGTGGGGACTCGAGACGGCCTCCTTCTACTCGGAGCACAACGAGCGGCTGTTCAGCTGGCACAACAGTGTCAACGATGATGCTGTCTTTGCAAATTTGATCTCCTCGGTCAACAGCGCGGAGACCCCTTTAAACATGCTTCATTGCGATCTGCAATGCAGCCAATTCGTCGCTGTACCACTGCTTGAAGAGGGCAGCAAAGCCGGCGTGCTTCTGGTGGGGCGGTCTTTGGCCGACCTGGTGATCGAGTTCAACGAACTCTCCAAGAGTGATGTAGCGGTGATCAGCAAGCCGAAATTGATCAAGCGGTTGGCGGGCAAGGCACGCTATCTATATCGGTGGAACCGCTATGTCGCCGCCGCCAGCAACCTCGAGCATCTACTGCCGCTGCTCGAAGAGGTCACTCAGCAAATCGATATGAAATCGCTGATCGACAATGACGCCACCGCCGAACTCGATGGAGAACACTATGCCATGACCATCGTACCGGCCAGCAGCGACACCGGCATAATCTCCGCCGACTTTCTGCTGATCAGCGATATCACGCCGGTGGTCAATCAGATCCGTGCAGCCACCATCAAGTCGGTCCTCATTGGATTGATCGGCTTCACCCTCTCGGAGAGCCTGCTGCTGTTGATGCTGCGTCGGCCCCTGAGCCGACTGCTGCTGATCTCCAACAGTCTGCCGTTACTGGCGAAGAATGCCTACAAGCAGGTCAGAGGTAAACTTGGCCTGCAAAACTCTTCACGCTACCAGGACGAGATCGATATCGCCGGGGGCTCCGCCATTGAGCTGTCACACACCCTGGAACGGCTGGACCAGGAGTTGCAGAGCAAGACTGAACGGCTGATAAAGCACAGCGAGGAGCTCTCTTCCGAACGGGACTTTCTGACCGCCATCATGAACAGCGCACAGGTGATCATCCTGACCCAGGATTGCGATGGCACCATTCTCACCATTAATGAACAGGGGTGCGCATTCATCGGCGTAAAAAACTATCACCGAGGTTCGCGCTACTTCTCCGACATCTTCATGACAATGGAGGATGACGACGAGCTGCAGCACGCCCTGACCCGCATCAAGATCGGCATGATCAGTTCCTACCGGCACGACGCCAACGCCTTATCGTCGGACGCCAACAAACGTACCATCTCCTGGATCCACTCCCACCTGCCCGGTCGCCCCATTCCCGATGTGCCGATCCTGCTCTCGGTGGGGCTGGACATCACCGATCGGGAGGTGGCCAAAAGGCGGCTCACCTGGCTGGCCGCCCACGATTCGCTGACCGAACTCTATAACCGACGCAGCTTCCAGATCGAGTACGAGAAGATCCTCTCGCTGGCGGAGCGCTATGATCACCATTCATCCCTGCTTTTTCTAGACCTCGATCATTTCAAACTCATCAACGACTCCAGCGGCCACCAGGCCGGCGATGCGCTGCTGCAGATGGTGGCGAAAAAATTGCGTGAGATCACCCGCTCCAGCGATTTGCTGGCACGCCTGGGCGGTGACGAGTTCGCCATCGTTATCCCGGAATCGGACACCCACGACGCCATATGTTTTGCCGACAAACTGCTGGAACAGTTAAAACAGGTATCCATTCCGTTGAAAGGCAGCAGTTACCGTATCTCGGCCAGCATCGGCCTCGTCACCTATCCACAACACGGCAGCAATTTCCAGGAGCTGCTGTCGAATGCCGATCTCG
>JASFJY010000450.1:0-3818 GCA_050119415.1 Chromatiales bacterium
CTTCTTGTATTTCTCGCATTGGGCCACCTTCTCAGCCGGCTCTTCAATGTCGTAGATCTCCTCCGGGAAGTAGGTCTCGACACAGAGTTCCGACACCGGCTTTTTACCGCGAATGGGTATGGAGACAGAGATGACGCCGGGCATGATCTGATTCAGGCGTTCGATGTGCTGGATGGTGATCGACTTCTCCTTAAAGGCGGCCCGCGAGTAGTTAATGCCCTTCTCCACCCCCGGCATGATGTCGAATTCATCCTGAATGCGCGCCACTTCGGCATCGTTGCGCCCCGACTCACCGGCCAACAGACCTGAAATACCCCGGCCGATCTCGGCGTAGTAGGTGGACCAGGCGATGATCGCCAGCACGATGGCGATGGGAAGCGCCTTGCCCGGCCCCTGCAACATGCCGGAGATGAATCCGCCCACCTTGGTCTCCCATTCATGTTCACGCCCTTCGGCCACTTCTGCCGCACGGCAGGGGAAGGTCATCATCAGCAGCGGAATCAGCGTGGTTGTGGTAAACAACAGCGTCAGCATGCCGAACATGCCGAAGTAGGCATAGGCCTTGTAGAATGAAATATCCACTGTCGCCAGGGTGGCGAAACCGACCATGTCGGTAACGATCGACAACGTTGCCGGCACGATGGTGTGGGAGATCGCCACTCGGGCCGCCGACACATAGTCCCCCGATTTCGCCTGTTCCTGCATGAAGCGGCGCGTAACCTGCACCGAGTGCCCGATACCGATGGCCAACAGCAACATCGGCGTCAGCACCATCATGGTGGTCAGTTTGAATGCCGAGAAGCCCATCAGGCCCAACGTCAGGATGATGGTCGAGCCGACACCGATAATCGGAAACAGGGAACCGCGCCAGTTGCGGAACTCAAACCAGAGAGCGGCGATGACAATGGCAAAGGAGATGACAAACAGCCACCACTTATTGACCAGGTCGGCCAACATCCAGGCGAGGAAGTAGGGTTCGCCGGCCACCAAGAGTTCGTAACGGTCATCCTCTCCATACTCGTCCATCATGGCGCGCACCTGGCGCACCCACGGCAGATAGATCGCTTTTACATCATCCGTATAGTCACCGATGATATAGAGAGATTTCGCGGTGCAGTTCTTTTCATCCTTTTCACTGAATTCGCATTTGTTGCCCTGAGCATCCTCGAAACCGACCAGCATCGGCCCGATAACCGGATTTCCTTCGATGCCCTCTTTCAGAAACGCCAGTTGCCGCGCCGCTCGCTGCGGATCGTCATTGATGCCTTCCGTGGGGATAAGCCGCTTGAAGACGAGGCCGTTTTCGTCAGCCCCCATGAATTTGATCTTCTTCGCGGCGATATCGATAAAATTCGATTCGCGCGCCTCTGGCAGCTCGACCAGACGTTTGTGTATCTCTTGCACCTTGTTGATGAACCACCCCTGATAGACATCACCCTCGTTGACGCGCAGGGTGAAGACCATGAGGTTACCCATGCCGAAGTTGTGTTCGGCATAGAGGTTGGTCGCCACATAACGGTTGGTCGGCGGCAACAGGGTATCGGGATCGTTGCGCATATCCAGATTCTTGATCTGTAACGCGGCGACGATGGTAACCACCAACAGAATCAGCATCAGCGGCCAGCGCAATTTGATAACGAAATCCGCATACCGCTCAGCCCAAGCTGGAATGGCGTGATGTTGAGAATCAGCGCTGCTCATGGTCGTTGTCCGAATTTATGAGTGCTCAGATGGAGAAGGCAGGAGCCGGAAGATGGCCCGCCCCCTGCCTCCCAATGCTTTATCTAAAAAGAACCATCTCACTTGTTTACTGGAACAGCCACTTCACACCCACCTGCAGGTTGGAGGAGTTTTTAAATTGACCGAAGGTGGTATTCTCATCGCCCCAGTAATGATTCCACTCCGCGGAACCGATCACCGTATCCGAGAAGCTGTACTCCACATCGAAACGGTTCCACTTGCCGCCACCCTCCTCGTAGATGAAGATGTCGTTCCAGCGATGCTCCTGGGAGGCGCCAAAGGGCTTGGAGAAGAAGAGTGAGTAGAACTCTTTGTTCTCATATCCCTGGTTCAGGCTGTTACCCAGACTCAGCGTCGGAAAATCAGCCGTGTACCGCGAACAGTCGATGGTGATACCTCCTTGCGTCACACAGGTATCCTTTTCATCGATGTAATCCAGATTCATGTACTGAATGAACTGGCCGCTGATCAGTAGGTTTGTCCACACGGTGATGTCAGCGCCCAACACATACTTGAAGTAATCAGCATCCTCCATCTTAAGTGCATTGGCTAAGTCACCGATCGCCAACAGGAACTTATCGACGACTGGCTGCATATCACCTTTGTCGTACAGAAACTCACCCCTGAGGACTAATGGGATATCACCCATCGAAGTACCGTAGTCGAAAGAGGCGCCGATACTGTTGACCCGATGCAAGGACTCTGTAAAACGCTGAGTCGGCGCTCCCATACCCTGCACTGTCGCATCATTGAAAGGATCGCCATCAGCCAGGGCCGTTACAACAGCGGTTGGATCGAGTGCGCCGTAGTAGTTACCTGCCGCATCATGCAAGAGGATGGTGGTCGGATTGCCCAGATCCCAGTTGGACCGCGCCTGATTCCGAGTCAGACTCGTTGACACATCCGGCACATATGTGTCGTCTGCCTGTTGGCCGGCCGTCCCGTTGGTGTCGTAAAAGAGCGTTGGCGCACGCTGAGTCGTCAATTCATCTCCATTACCGTCAACATAGCTGATCTCGATATCGGGATTCGCACTGTAATGATAGAAGTAGTTAAACGACCAATTCATGCCATTATCCAGGGTATTGCGGAAACGGAAGCCCGCATTCACGTCAGCGTCATCCGGATAGTCCCTCACCCATTCAGTCTCCATCCCAGCCAGCCCCGTCGGAGTAGAGGTAGAGAAACCGGTGAAGGTATTGAACGTCGCAAAAGTAGCCAGCGACATCAGTTCAAAGGCCGACGTCGCGGCATTAGGCGTCCATTGCACCTCATTGATCCAGCTGACATCCGAGCTTGTCGGATCCAAAGGAGTTATGCCGGTAATGGGCATCACATTGGTGACGCCCAGATTGCCGTTCGGGTCGGTAACTCCGGCGGGAAAGCCGGACTGGCCGGTAAAACCGAATTGGGCATACTGATTAAGCAGGTAGTAACCGGGGAAATTCGTAAAGTCTGTCACGTCAGGCGTCCCACTCCCAGGATTCAACAATCCGGAAGTAGAGGCATCCCACGAACCGCTGGCAAAACCATCCACCGTGAGACCGGCAAACAGATTCAGGCCAAGGGGAAGAGACGTACCGCTCGTAAAGGCGCCGTTGATCGCCGCACCGTTGAATGTCGCCGCCACGTTACTCAACGCCGGTGCCACATAATAAAAACCATTCACGCGACCACTGATGGCTTCAACGCCTTTCAAATAGAAAGGGTGCCCTGAGTCATCGTCAGGATTCAAACCGGGGATTTTATTCTCCTCCACCTGGGAGACGATGAGCTGGATGTTGCTGTTGTCGCCGATGTTACGCTCCGCATTGATCATCCAGATCGGAATACGGGAGTCCTCCATCGAGTTCTGATTCAACTCGCGAAAGTCGGTCGGGTTGATGATATCTAGCAGCTTGATACCGTCGGCGGTACCCCACACCACCTGCTGTTTACCCAAACGCAGTGACCAGTCAGCGGCATAGGTATCGACATAAAGCTCCCTCAAATAGTCGTGCTGCGTGTAGAGCTTATGCCCTTTATAGTCATCGTTGACACCCTCTGAGTCGTAGATGAAATTCAGATCGGCATGCCAG
>JASFJY010000451.1:0-3812 GCA_050119415.1 Chromatiales bacterium
CGAGCTCGCGCAAACGCAACAACCTCGCCCTTCTCGACCGATGCCTCCCTTCGATCTCAGCCACCTCCATGCGCCGGAGCCCTACCGGCCCCGTTGGCACCGCAACGGCATGTGGTATTAATCGGCTGAGGTGGCGATTGGTGAGGCAAGGTCCCCCGGTATTCTGGGTATGGGCCGGGTTAGCACAGTCTAATCCGGCGTTAATGAGGCAAACTCTCTGTCGGGTTACGCTGCGCTAACCCGACCTACGGCTGAATTTTCCGCACGGCCCACTAGCCCGCATCACCAGAACAGATAATTTCTCTCGTAGCCGGGGTACCATTGTGCCAACCAACTCGACTCACTCACCGGAACAAACCGCCATGCCCCAAGACAGCCTGGACAACCTCAACGCCCGCCTCAAAGCCTTCGCCCAGACCCGTAACTGGGAACAGTTCCACTCGCCGAAAAACCTCGCCATGGCAATGATCGCCGAGTGCGCCGAGCTGGTAGAACACTTCCAGTGGCTGACCGAGGAGCAGAGTATGAACCTGCCGCAGAAGAAACAGGAAGAGGTGGCCCTGGAGATGGCCGATGTCCTGATCTATCTGATTCGTGCCGCGGAGCGCCTTGACATCGACCTGATTGCGGCCGCCGAACGTAAGATCGCCCTTAACGAATCGCGCTATCCTGTTGATAAGGTCCACGGCGATGCCCGCCGGGCCACTGAGTATGACTAAGCGGCCGCCCCATACCCTCACGCAATACCTCTACAAGACTTAAAAACCACTTTTTTCAAAGCGTTAGATATTGTTTTCCCTAATCTTTGCAGGGTGGAGTCAAGCTGAGGTCGACGCTACTCTACAGACCAATGAGAGCGAACAATTTTAAAAGGGGGCGCGAATGAAAAAGTACCAGTGCATTGTATGTGGCTTCGTCTACAACGAGGCTGATGGCCTGCCGGAAGAGGGTATAGCCGCCGGCACACTTTGGGCCGACATCCCCGACGACTGGGAGTGTCCTGAGTGCGGCGTCAGCAAGGCCGATTTTGAGATGGTGGAGATGGTGGCCTGATTCCAATGTCGTTGATGCTGGGCCATGCCACCCTACACGACGCCCCCGATACTAAACAGACCTTCTGATCACGTTTAGTCCCAATCGTTTTCGCAAAGAACAAACGCCTCAGGTGGGCTCCCGGCAGGCCGCTAAACGCCGCTGCATCTCCTCCAGCCCCAGCTCCCGCAGGAGTGCAATGTTGCGCGCGGGGATCGCCTCCGGATCTGTATGTCGCTCCAGCGCCCTGGCCAGCGGCGCCTCCCGGATCAGGTGGAACATGGGATAGGGCGAACGGTTGGTATAGTTGGCAGGGTCCTCCTCCCGCACTCCCTCGAAACAGTAGTCGGGGTGAAAACTGGCCAGCTGCACAATGCCCTCCAGCCCCGCCTGCGGGATCACCGCCTCAGCAATATGGAAAAGCTCCAGATAGCGTGAGAAATCCTCCAGTCCCTCAGGCACCACAAAAAGACTGGTCTCTACTGAAGACTCGGGCAGGTCTATGAGCGCCTCCAACTCCGACAACAGGGAACGATATATCCCCTCCTCATCACGCTCCGGACAGTGCACATAACGAATGCGCTCCCCCTTCATGGGCGCGGCCGCGAAGGGGCAGAGATTGAGTCCCACCACCACCAGCTCCACCCAGCGGCGGGTCTCGCCCAGGGCCTGTTGCGGGGAAATCATTCAAGCACCTCCACCGGCATATCGAGGGCAAGCTCGCCCGGTCCATCGTGGATCAGATTCTGACCAAAGTAGACCTGGTTTCCCCGTCGCCGATAACCGGCCAGGGTCTTCAGCGGTTCACTGCCGCTCTCTCCGGTATAGGGGTCGACGGTAGTGATCTTGCAGCGGGAGCAGGGTTTCACAACCCGCAGGGTCAGGTCGCCGATGCGAATGTGTCGCCAATCATCCTCCGCATAAGGGGCGCAACCCTCGATCACCAGATTAGGTCGAAAGCGCAGCATCGGCAGGGGTTCGGCCAGGCGGCCGTTGAGGTCGTCCAGCGAAGCCTGGGAGATCAGCAGCAGGGGAAAACCATCGGAGAAGGCTGTCCGGTCCTGTGGCTTGGCGTAACGGGGATCGACCGGCCGCACGCTCTCGTCAGGCATGTAGACCAGACGACAGGCCTGGCCGAGAAAATCGCTCAGCCAAGCGTCGGCCAAGGGATCGACCCTTTGCGCCACACAGCGGTCATTCCACACCTCGACCTTGACCCTCTCGGCCTCCGCGGAGGGGTGCCGTACGCTCAGGTCGTCACATCCCGGCGCCTGTAGCACCACCCCCTCCGCTTGCAACCTGGGGTTGATCAGGGCCATACGCGGCAGCTCCCGCTGACTGAGAAAGCGCCCTTCCCGGTCCACCAACATCCAGCGACGGTCCCGATGCAGGCCGAAAGCGTCCAGACGGGCCTGCGACAAGAACTCCCCTGCGAGAGATTTCACCGGGTAACGATAGAGGGCTGTTAGCGAAATATCGCTCATTTGTCACCTGTTATTTTTTGTAAAATTAGGAAGCATTTTCTATTTTTTCGCTTTATTCCTGTTGCCAGCGGCCGATAGCCTCTAACAGATAGCTCTACTCCTGGGTTCGTCACAGTCTAGAGTAAAAAAACACGCATTTGGAGAAATATGCATGGATATCGTGCCATACCTGAAACTCATGGTTCAAAAAAACGGATCGGATGTCTTCTTTAGCACAGGTGCCGCACCGCACCTGAAAGCTGAAGGCGAGACGCGTCCCATCGGCGCCTCCCCACTACAGCCCGGCCAGGTGAGAAAGCTCGCCTACGGCATCATGAGCGACGATCAGATCAAGGAGTTCGAGGCAACCTTCGAGTGTAACCTGGCCATCTCCATCAAGAACCTGGGCCGCTTCCGTGTCAACGTCTTCAAACAGCGGGGCGACGCGGCGATGGTGATCCGCTATATCAAGGGCGTGATACCGCCGGTGGAGAAGCTCAACCTGCCCGTGATCCTGAAAGACCTGATCATGGAACCCCGCGGCCTGATCCTGGTAGTCGGCGCCACTGGTTCCGGTAAGTCCACCACCCTCGCCTCCATGATCGAGTACCGCAATCAGAATAAAACCGGCCACATCCTCACCATCGAGGACCCGATCGAGTATCTTTACACCCATAAAAAATCGGTGGTCGACCAACGGGAGGTGGGCATCGACACCCTCTCCTACGAGAACGCCCTGAAGAACGCCATGCGCGAGGCACCCGATGTCATCCAGATCGGCGAGATCCGTGAGATGTACACCATGCAGCACGCCATCGCCTATGCCGAGACCGGCCACCTCTGCCTCTCGACCCTGCACGCCAACAACGCCAACCAGGCGCTGGACCGCATCGTCAACTTCTTCCCCGACAGCGCCCACCAGCAGCTCTACATGGACCTCTCACTCAATCTCAAAGCGGTCATTTCGCAACGGCTTGTCAAGGGCAAGAATGGCCAACGACTGCCGGCGGTGGAGATCATGCTGTTGACCACCTACATATCGGAGCTGATCCAGAAGGGGGATATACATACCATCAAGGAGGTCATGGAACAAGGCACAGAGCGCGGCATGCAGACCTTCGACCAGTCCCTCTACAACCTCTACCAGGAGGGCAAGATCTCCCTGGAAGAGGCGTTGGCCCATGCCGACTCACGTAACAACCTGTCGCTCAAGATCCGCCTCTCCGACACCGGTGGTGTCGAAGCCCCCGGCGCCTTAGGCATGGCGGAGGGCGAGTTCTAAGGCAATTCAAAAAAAAACCTCTAAGAATACAGGAT
>JASFJY010000452.1:0-3806 GCA_050119415.1 Chromatiales bacterium
TGGCGCAACCATTGAGCGTGAGCAACAACAGGGCGCTGGAGAGAGTCAGACATCGCATGGTCAATTACCAGTAGTAGGGATATCTACGCCAGTAGGGATAGGGGTAGAAGAAGGGATCGTAGAAGGGGTCGTAATAGTAGGGATGAGGATAGGTCCTCTCCTCCGGCCAGAGGTGGTAGGCCTTCACATCCACCACCGGATAGGGGTAGGGATAGCTGCCCACCGGCTGCTCGATGACCTCCTTCACCTGACCGGTCACCGTCAGCAGACGCTCCTTGGGGTACTCCTCGGGCTCCAGGAAACCCGCAATGCGGGCGATGAATCGACCGCTGCTCTTGCTGTCCTTGATGGGTTTGCCGTCCTTGTTCAGTTTTCGCGAAAGGATTTCGATGAGGGTCTCCTGTGCCTGATTGCGCACCGAGATGATATGGCCGCCCCAGCGTACCTCGCTACCGGCGAATTGAGTTTCCGTCTGCTTCTGCACCTCTGCGACACGCAGGTCGCCTGCGGGTGCGTTTCGAATGAGTTCGGGGATATTGGAGGCGCAGCCGCCCAGCGTCAGCACCAGTAGCAATCCGATGGTTTTCAACAGGGTGACGGGGTGTTTCATGTCGTTTTTCACCTGCTCATCACGAGTATCCATGGTTTAGAGAGAACAACTCGTTCGACACGGTAGGGTCGCTTTAATTCCCCCGGCGGGGGTGTCAGTTCGGATGAAGCATTCGGGCGGTTATTGGATGACGCGCTCTTTCTGTGCTTCCTTCTGGAAATAGTAGTCGTAATTCCTGTGCAGGTGATTAGTAAAAGACCAGGCCTCGCTGTAGGAGAGCCCGCTATCCTTCGGCAAAATGACCTTGATATAGAGATTGTTATCCCGCTTTTTCAGCTGCGTCAGCTTGCGGTCCAGCGACTTGCGGGAAATGCCCTGGAAGCTGCTGTCGCCGGGCCCCTTGTAATCGATGCGATATTTGCCGCCGACCTTGGCGTAGCGCACTTCAACCACGGTTTTGCCCTTGGGCGTGCGGGCCGGACGGACCAGTTTGTCATACTTGATCTTAAGGTCGGAGAAATCGGTCTTCAGCTCGGCCAATTCCCGCGATGTCTCCTCTTCGCTGGTCAGGGCTGTCGCCAGGGCGGCTTCCTGTTCGCGATAGGAGAGTCGCAGTTCCTGCAGGTCGGCCTGGGTTATGGTCTGCTGTTCCCGGCTCTGCTCCAGATCACTGCTGAGACGCTCGACCGCGCGATTGGCCAGGATCAGCTGGCTGGACAGCTGTTCGCTCTCTCGGCCAAGCCGTGTGATCTGCTTGTTCAGCCGGTCCTTCTCACGGCTGAGGTTGGCAATCTGATGGCGTTGGCTGGAGATCGCCGCTTCCTGCTGTTCGGCACTCTCCTCCATGCGCAGCAGTTCCATACGCAGCATGGAAAGTTCATATTCCCGCGCGATCAGCTTCTCTTCCAGCGTGGCCTTCTCCTCACCGGTGGTGCGTGCCAGCTCTGCTGCCTCCTGCTCCGCTTCCATGGTGGCGCGCAACTGGCTCAGCAACTCCATGTTGCGCAACAGCAGGATCAGCATGGCGAGCAGGAAGATCATCACGATCACCGTCATGATGTCGGTGAAGGAGGGCCAGAAGCTGTCTTCCCCCTGGCCCTCGCGCTGATTGAGTCGGAGATCGACGAAGCCGCCGTCCATCACTCATCCTCATGCAGGCGGAAGCCGGTTTTCAGGATGTGCTTGAGCTCCGCCAAATCTTCATGCATTCCCTCGCTCCGCTCCTGATAGCTCTGCAGGGTGGTCATTACCTGCTGCTCCAGCGTTTCCATACCCTCTTGAGAGGACTTCATCTGACTCACCAGGCCCTGCAGCGAGCGCACCAGGCCGGTGAACTCGTAGAGCGCGCTGTCGGTCTGTACCTGGAAGCGGGGCAACAGCTCGTTCACAGTGACCTGCTCCACCCCGCTGATCAGGTTGGTCTGCACGTCGCTCAGCTTAAGGTTGAAATAGCCGAAAAAGATAAAACAGACAATGGCGGTGATGGTGGTGGACAGTGCGGTGGACATGCCGTGCACCACAATGCCCATACCCCCGACGTTGACCGAGCCGGCGAGCAGATCCGAGGCACCGATGAGGGCGATGGAGAGCGATACGATGGTGCCGAAAACGCCGGTAAGGATCAGGATGTTGTTGATGAACTTCGGCAGGCTGTTGCGGGTACTCTCGCTGGCCACCAGGGTGGAGGCGAGGGAGCCGTGGTTGATCGGGCAGTTGGCCTTGAAGAGGCCCTGCATGGTGCGGTAACGGTTGGCGATGATCGCCTGCTTGTGGATGTTGCTCAGCGGATCCTGTTCACCGTCGCGCAGATTACGCAGGAAGCGGATTAGGGCTGTCTCCTCCCGGGCGTAGTGGAGAAAGATGGTGATCATGCGTAGGATGCCGATGGCGAACAGGCCGACGATGGTACCGTTGATGATCAGGCCGGTGGGGGTTAGCTGATTGCGGAAATAGACCTGGTTGATAAACTCAAACCTCCACACCATCAAGAGAGCGATGATTGCTGAGAGGATGATCATCCGGATTAGGACGTTACGGCTGAAATTGCGGCGTAGCTGTATGCTTCCCAACGCTGTGCTCCCGGAACAATAGAGAGAAGTGCGAATGACGTTATATATCGCGGACAGTGTAACCCAGCCGAAATGAAACAAGAAAGCAGCAACTCACAACATCGCATGCGATTGGCTGAGATCTTCCAGGCCGCGCTGGCCAGTGTGGAGGGTGATGCGGCGGTCGCCGCCTGGCTGCGCACCCATCCCATCGAAGGCGAGTTGCGCCTGGTGGCCGTCGGCAAGGCGGCCCAGTCGATGGCGAACGGTGCGGCGCGGGTATTGGGTGAACGGATCCGAGGTGCGCTGATCATCACCAAACAGGACCACCTGGATCACAGCGTCTGCCTTCAGCGGGGGTGGGAGGCGATCGAGGCCGGCCATCCGGTGCCCGACGCCGACAGTCTATACGCGGGTGAGCGTCTGCTGGCGTTTCTTGCCGCAGCGGATAATCGGCCTTTGCTGTTTCTCATCTCCGGCGGCGCCTCCAGCCTGGTGGAGGCACCGGTGGCTGGGGTCGATCTGGACTTCATCGCCCGCGGCAACCACTGGCTGTTGGCCAGCGGACTCGATATTGTGCAGATGAACCTGGTCCGCAAGGGGCTCTCCCGCATCAAAGGTGGCGGCCTGTTGGTCCATCTGGGTGGACGGCAGGTGCGTGCCCTCGCTATTTCGGATGTGCCGGGGGATCGTCCCTCGGCCATCGGGTCCGGATTGCTGGTACCTGAAGTCGAGTTGACGCGAGCGCTGGCGGCCATCTCCCTGCCCGAGTGGCTGCGCGAACGCCTGGAGGCAGGTCTGGCGCAGCGTCGGCCGCCACCGCCGAACGTACCGACGCTGCAGATCGTGGCCAATCTGCAGCTGGCCAAGGCAGCGGCCGCCACGCGGGCGCGTGAGTTGGGCTATGAGGTCCATCTGCAAGAGTCTTTCCTGGACGGAGAGGCCGCCGAGGCAGGGTGTCGGCTCGCCAAGGTGGTGTTGGCGGGGCCGCCCGGGATCTCGATCTGGGGCGGCGAGACCACCGTCGAGCTGCCGCCGCAACCGGGACGGGGCGGTCGCAACCAACACCTGGCGCTGGCCGCGGCCACCCAGCTGGCCGGCAATGAATCCTGTTATCTGCTGGCGGCGGGCACCGACGGTACGGACGGTCCCACCGCAGATGCGGGCGCTCTGGTCGACGGGCAGACCCTGCAACGCGGCATGCAGGA
>JASFJY010000453.1:0-3801 GCA_050119415.1 Chromatiales bacterium
CAGCGAGGATTTCTACCACAAGCTGACCGGCGGCCACCTGGCGCCGGTGTTGGAGACCTTGGTCTATCTGAAACAGGAGACCGATGTCTGGTTCGAACTGACCACCCTGCTGATCCCCGGCGAAAACGATACGGATGAGGAACTGCACGAGATGTCTCAGTGGGTGGTCGACAACCTCGGCCCCGATGTGCCGATGCACTTTACCGCCTTCCATCCCGACTGGAAGATGCGTGACCATCCACCGACCCCTCACCAGACCCTGCGGCGGGCCCGCCGTATCGCCCTGGAGCATGGCGTGCGCTATGCCTATGTCGGCAATGTGCACGACCGCAAGGAGTCCTCTACCTGGTGCCATCAGTGCGGAGGCTTATTGATTCAGCGCGATTGGTACGAACTGGGTGCATGGCACATCACTGCGGAGGGCAACTGCGCGTTCTGTGGCACACCGGTGGCGGGTCGTTTCGAAGCCACGCCGGGCCAATGGGGCTCGCGTCGCCAGCCGGTGAGGCTGGCCAGTTAGCCCGAATATTTCACCCGGTCGCTTAGATTATGAATCATTCGGGTTAAGGGGGAAGCCATGAGTATCAGACAACCGGCCGTTTCCGGCCTCTTCTATCCAGACGATCCCAATACACTGCAAAGCGCGATCAATGGATTTCTCGCCGAGGCGCCTGTGCAGGAGTGCGCGCTGCCGAAAGCGATCATCGTGCCCCATGCGGGCTATATCTACTCCGGGCCGGTGGCTGCCCGTGTATACGCCCGCCTGGCCAGGGGGCACGAGAGCATCGAGCGGGTGGTCTTGCTGGGCCCCTCCCATCGGGTGCCGTTCTACGGCCTGGCAGCAACCGGGGCCTCTTTCTACCGCACCCCACTGGGTGATATCCAAATCGATCAGCAGTCGATGGCGCAGGTGCTTGAGTTAGCGCAGGTAGTCAAGTTGGATGACGCGCATGCCAGCGAACACTCCCTGGAGGTTCAACTGCCGTTTCTGCAGATGCTGCTCGACGATTTCGAACTGGTGCCGCTGGTGGTCGGCGACGCCACCGACGAAGAAGTCGCCGAAGTGTTGGAGCGGCTATGGGGCGGCCCGGAAACCCTGATCGTCATCAGCTCCGACCTCAGTCACTATCACGACTATGCCACAGCCCGTCGTATGGACCAGGCCACTTCGGAGTCGATCGTCTCGCTCCATCCAGAGCGCCTCGGTATCGAGGATGCCTGCGGCAGAATCCCGGTATCGGGTCTGCTGCTGCAGGCGAAGCAGCGGGGTCTGCGCGGTGAGCTGGTCGATCTGCGCAACTCCGGCGATACCGCCGGCGACAAGCGGCGAGTGGTGGGCTACGGGGCCTATGCCTTTTCGGCGCCTGCTGATTCGTGAAAGGGAGGTTCCATAGAGATCCCTGTCTCTCCCATGTCGCAGCCTGGTTAGGTCGCGGCGGTAGAGCCCTGATGCCAGACAGGGAGATGACGGAGGCCTTCCTGAGTTGCTTGGATAGGGATGCCCGGGAATTTTCTTTCCGCACTTTTTCAGACAGTCCCTACACCCGACAGGCGGGCTTCGATCCTCTGGAGCGCGCTATCCACAGCTCACTGACCGGATGCTGGGGGGAACTGGCGGAACTCAACTGTGCGGGTGCCGCGATTGCCGTCACCATCAACCAGACCAACGGGCGAAGCAGGACGGTCGAAGCGATCCGGAGGGTGCGTGCGCTGTTTTTGGATGATGACCTGGGCATCACCCCGGAGTGCTTCGAATTGCCCCCCCATATGCGGGTAATAACCTCCAAGGGACACTCCCACTACTATTGGCTGGTCAGCGATCTGGCATTGTCGGATTTCAGCCGTTATCAGGCGTGTCTGGCTGCCCGGTTTGCTGGCGATCACCGTGTTGTCGCCCTGAATCAGGCCATGCAGCTGCCCGGTTTCTGGCGTCGAAAACAGGTAACGCGGCCTCGCATGCCCGATTTTGATCATCTGCATGAAGGCCCCCCTTATCAGTCGATTCAGCTGCAGCAACTGCTGGGAGCGGTTGCGACGGCGTGATTTATTATCCAAGCAACCAAGCCGGATGAAAAATACGGGCTAACCGATTGATTTTCATAATACAGGCCGCAGTATGCCTGCCAACAGACTGCGTTATCAAAACTTGCTGTTGGCTGGCATACTGTGGCTGAATACGGCATATTTGGCCGCCGCGCTAATAACAGATGCACCGGTTGCGATAGCGGTATAGAATAGGTTGATTCGGCCTTCCACAATGTGCAGTTAGCCTTGTTGATGTACTTCGCAAACCTCATAAGATCTAGAAACAGCCGATGATCAAACTGTTCGGCTATTTCATCTCCAAGTCCTTCCTCTTTCTGGCTCTGTTGGAGATGCTCATCTTCGTGACGTCCATCTGGTTCGCCGACTATTACCGGCAAAATTTCGCCGGCAGCGCGGATGACGTCGGCATCGTCAATTTAAATCAACATATCATTCTCTTCAGTTCGGTCATGCTGGCTTCCATGTTCGCCCTTGGCCTCTATCAGCGTGGTGTACTGGAGCGGGCCTCGGGTTTTCTCATCCGGCTGATGATCGCCTTCTTTATCGGCGGTCTGATGGTGATGATTCTGGCCTATTTGTTTGGGATGCAGATGTTCAGCTTGAAGGAGCTGATGTTGGCGCTGCTGTTCTCTTTCGCAACAGTGTTGATACTCCGCTCGGCCTTTGTGCGTCTGACCAAGGCCGACTCGCGCAAGCGGCGAGTAATGGTGCTCGGCACTGGCATCAATGCTGACAGAATCGAGATGCTACAGGCTGAGGATCCGAGTCTGGGTTTCGTGGTGGTGGGCTATGTGGATCTGGGGGATTCGGTCTCTCTCATCGACAACAACCGGCAGATACCCCGGGATCAGCACCTCTACAGCATCGTAGATCGTATGGCGGTGGACGAGATCGTGGTTGCCGTCGACGACCGCAGAAAAGGATTGCCCGTCAATGAATTGATAGACTGCAAGATGAAGGGCGTGGAAATTCTTGATTTGCTTACTTTTTATGAGAAGGAAAAGAACATCATCAAGACCGACCAGCTACACCCGAGCTGGATCTTCTTCTCCACAGGTTTCTACCACGGTTTGCTGATACGTAATTTCAAGCGGTTTACCGACCTGGTTGTCAGCATCACGTTGCTGCTGCTGTTCTCGCCGGTGATGCTGTTAATCACGATCGCCAGTCTTATCTCCTCCTTTGCTCGTGATCCGGTATTCTACCGACAGGTACGGGTGGGACAGAACGGCAGGCTCTTCACCATCTATAAATTCCGCTCGATGGAAGTCAATGCGGAATCGGCTACCGGGCCTCGTTGGGCCGCGGTCAACGACCACCGCGTGACCCGCCTGGGGAGTTTCATACGTAAGACCCGCCTTGATGAATTGCCGCAGCTTTTCAACGTGTTGAAAGGGGAGATGAGCTTGGTCGGTCCTCGGCCGGAGCGGCCGGAGTTCGTCAAGGCCCTGAGCCAGCAGTTGCCTTACTACAACGAAAGGCACCGCTTGAAGCCAGGCATCACCGGCTGGGCACAGCTGATGCACCACTATGCCTCCGACGAGACAGACAACCGCAAGAAGCTGGAATACGACCTCTATTATGTGAAGAATAGCGGGCCCTTCCTTGACCTGATCATCCTCATCGAGACGGTGGAAGTGGTGTTGTTGGCGAAAGGGGCAAGATGAAGAAGTTATGAGTTTACTTATGATTCGTCAGCAGACCCCGATCGGCAGCGCCCCATCTTCATCGGCGGCGATCTCGATATTCCTCCAT
>JASFJY010000454.1:0-3799 GCA_050119415.1 Chromatiales bacterium
CTCTTCGCGCTTCGGATTGATCAGGTGAATCTCACCCTTATATTCGGCGCGCTCCAGGTTGGCGAGCACCCTCGCGCCGAGGGCGTCGGGATTGGCCGAGGCGCCGGCGATCGCCACCGAGCGCGGACACAGTAGACGTTGAATGGAAGTTGCATGAGGGGAGGTATCCATGCTCAGGACCGACCGGCATAGTGAGATGTTGTCATCAAAAAGCGGCGTGCTGGCGCTGAGGCCATAGGTGCGGATATCCCCATGATAGGCTCAAGTATAGGTGGTCAGCGCAATTGCAACGCCAAGCGCCGGACCGGACATCGGGATCTGGCCATAGTCCAGATTCTTGCCTTGGGAGACCGGGCTAAGGGAGATTTTGTGATCATATGCAGAAATCACACTCTATTTGTTTTATTTGCGTCTTTGACTGCTTTAATGTAGCATCCGTCACTTCGATCAAAAATAAAAAGCTCACTATTGGCTGGCAAACAAAAAGAGCAGGATGGAGATAGGCTAGGATGCCGGCGGATGGTGGCGCCCCTCTCCAAATAGACAAAAATAGTTGAGGGGCGTCTTCGCCGTTTGCCAGAAGATCATATGGAGAGCCACAGGAAGGTCTCTATTAACGAATATCAGGCCAACCTCATAACCTAAGATCGCTCAGAGTCCTGTGGGGCTTGTTCCCACTCTCTTTTCTCCCTCTTCTGCTTAAGTGGGGCACAGGCCGCTGCCTTTGTGCTGGTCCGTGATACCGGTGCCGAGCGTATCGCCAACGTGGACGCCCCAACCACAGGGAAGCGGCCCTTCCTGGTCGCATGAGCTTCAGACCTTCAAGCCGTCGTCCTGGATCTGTACCTGTGACGGCCGGTGGGATGGACGCTTTCGTTGTCGCCAGGCAGTTGGTTGACGAAGACGGCGTTCACGATGGCTTATGGGGCTAGTGTGGTGTTTTAACTCCGGCTACTGCAGCAGAAAAAGGGCCCTCGCACCGGTCTCGCCGTCCAGATGCGCTATTTACCAATCATCAATAGCTTGCTATTGATTCAATCGCAAATCCGCAGCTGAACGACGATCCCGGCACGACCATCGCTTTCCCGGATAAAACATTCGGGTTATGCAGCCCTTTAATCACATGAAAACAGCCGTGGTTATTGCCAGTTCAGATACTATTAGTTTGACTCAAAGGCTCCAATATCCGGCGCTGATCCGTTGTAAGGCAGGCCCACATCAACGCCGGCGTCGATCAGGTCGCTGCCATTAACCAGCTTGAAGTAATCGACATCGGGAAGACTGCCGTCCGCTTTACGTGGCTTCAGCAACTCATCAATGTCCATGCTGACAAAATCACTTTGCGTGGCGGAGTGTCCGTCTTGCCAGCTGTTGGCTTCGATATCCGTCGAACTCGCTTCCAGGCGGTCTCTTCCACCAATGGAGATAGTGTTTTTGACCGTCAGCTTTAACGCCGGTTTTTTGCTTCTGAAGCTGAAGTTCATGCCATTGTCATGGGCTATGGCGTTATAAATGGTCACCTTACCTCGGTTGTTGTTGTGGTCATAACCATCCAAGGCGTTGCCTGCGGCGATAGTGTTAATAAAAACCGCATTGTGCTTGAGATCCATGTTCTTACTGCCGCCGGTCTTGAAGCCGTTACCTTTTCCGGCCCCACGACTACCGTCTTTTAAATAACCGTTACGGAAAACCCAGGTGTTTTCATAGGTCGTGGTGATGTTGTTGGCGCCATGCAGATAGCCGTTGAAACCGTCATGCAGGTTGTTCCAGGCACGACAGCCGTAGAACTTATTGTTATCGCCCACATCGATCTTGACGGCAAAGCCGTCGCCATTCTTCTGGGAAGAGTCGGCGTTGTAGTAGGAGTCCACGTTCTTGATCAGATTATCACTGGCGCCTTTGGATAGCTGCACACCACTATCGGCGCATTCTGAAAAAGTGGAGAATTCAACCAGATTATGCGAACCCGTGATATAGAGACAGTTGTCACCCGCCTTCCTCACATCGATGCCATAGATTTTCCAGTAGTCACCCTGCAACATGAAACCACGGTTGCTGCCCTTCTCACTCATGGCCGAAAAGTCAAGCATGGGCCGCTCATCATCATCCGGATGCTTGCTCAAGGTAATTACCTTAGATTTGCTACCGCTTTGCTTCAGAGTAATCGATTCACTGAAGTTGTAAGTCCCGCCTCGAACATAGATGGTTGAACCGGCCTTTGCAGACGCTATTTCAGACACGAGTTCGTCTGCGCTGCTCACCGTCGTAGCAGTGGGGTCCAAAGTCGGCTACGGCATCATTGTCGGCTCCGGTATCATTGTCGGCTCCGGCATCATTGTCGGCTCCGGTATCATTGTCGGCTCCGGCATCATTGTCGGCTCCGGTATGGTTGTCGGCTCCGGTATGGTTGTCGGCTCCGGTATGGTTGTCGGCTCCGGTATGGTTGTCGGCTCCGGTATGGTTGTCGGCTCCGGTATGATTGTCGGATCAGGTGTCGTTGTAGGCTCCGGTGTCGCTGTGGGCTCCGGTGTCGCTGTCGGCTCCGGTGTCGTTGTCGGCTCCGGTGTCGTTGTCGGTTCCGGCGTTGTTGTCGGTTCCGGCGTTGTTGTCGGTTCCGGCATTGCTGTCGGCTCCGGCGTTATTGTCGGTTCCGGCGCTGTTGTCGGTTCTGGCGTTGCTGTCGGCTCCGGTGTCGTTGTCGGCTCCGGTGTCGTTGTCGGCTCCGGTGTCGTTGTCGGCTCCGGCGTTGTTGTGGGTTCCGGCGTTGCTGTCGGCTCCGGTGTCGTTGTCGGCTCCGGTGTCATTGTCGGCTCCGGTGTCGTTGTCGGCTCCGGTGTCGTTGTCGGCTCCGGCGTTGTTGTCGGCTCCGGCGTTGTTGTCGGCTCCGGCGTTGCTGTCGGCTCCGGCATAGACTCACCCGACTCAAACGCGCCGATATCCGGTGCAGCGCCATTGTAAGGCAAACCCACATCAACGCCGGCATCGATCATGTCGCTGTCACTAACCAGCTTGAAGTACTCAATATCCGGCAGACTACCGTCCGCTTTACGCGGCTTCATCAACTCATCAATATCCATGCTGACAAAATCACCCTCCGTGGCAGCGCGTCCGTCTTGCCAGCTGTTGGCCTCGATATCCGCTGAATCCGCCACAAGGCTGTCGCTTCCACCGATAGAGATGGTGTTTTTGACCGTCAGTTTTGACGCCTTGTTTTTGCTGCTGAAGTTGATGTTCCTTTTATTGTCATGGGCGATGGCGTTATGAATGATCACCGCACCACGATTGCTGTTGTGGTCATAACCATCCACGGCGTTGCCCGCGGCGATGGTGTTGATAAAAACCGCATTGTGCTTGAGGTCCTTTTTATCACTGCCGCCGGTCTTGAAACCGTTACCGTCTCCAGCTCCACGACTGCCGTCTTTTAAATAGCCGTTACGGAAAACCCAGGTGTTTTCAAAGGTCGTGGTGACGTTGTTGGCGCCACGTAGATAGCCGTTGAAACCGTCATCCAGGTTGTTCCAGGCACGGCAGCCGTAGAACTTGTTGCCATCGCCCACATCGAGCTTGGCGGCAAAGCCGTCGGCATTCTCCAGGGAAGGATCGGCGTTGTAGTAGGAGTCCACGTTCTTGATCAGATTATCACTGGCGCCTTTGGATAGCTGCACACCACTATCGGCGCATTCTGAAAAAGTGGAGAATTCAACCAGATTATGCGAACCCGTGATATAGAGACAGTTGTCACCCGCCTTCCTCACATCGATGCCATAGATTTTCCAGTAGTCACCCTGCAACATGAAAC
>JASFJY010000455.1:0-3780 GCA_050119415.1 Chromatiales bacterium
CGACCATTTCTCCCATTTTTAGTTGTTTGCCAGGTGACAGGTTTTCCATCCACTCCACCGCATCTTTGCCAAACAGCAGGATCACGGTGGAGCCCATGTTGAAACGGCCCATTTCCTCACCCTTGTTGAGGGTGATGGCCTTGGCTCGGCTGGTTGGAGGGTAATTCCAGCTGCTAATGCGCTGATGTACGGGGGTGACGGTGCCGGCCCAGACGGTGTCGATGCTGGCGACGAAGATCGCCCCCACCAGGATTACCGCCATGGGGCCGATGTCGGTGTCGAAGAGCGCGATCACCCGCTCGTTACGGGCGAACAGTCGCGGTACTTTCTGGCAGGTGGTGTCGTTGACGCTGAAGAGCCGACCCGGCACATGCACCATCTTCTTCAGCTTGCCGCCGTAGGGCATGTGGACCCGGTGGTAGTCGCGGGGCGAGAGATAGACGGTGGCGAAGCTGCCCTCCTCGAAGAGCCGGCTCAGGGCCGTGTCGCCGCCGAGCAGCTCCAGCAGGGCGTAGTCGTGGTCTTTGGCCTGGAACAGATAGCCGTCCTCGATATCCCCCGCCGCGCTGAGGGTGCCATCCGCCGGGCAGGCGATGGCATTGGCCGCCTCCGCTACCGGTCGCGCGTCGGGACGCAGGGCGCGGGTGAAGAAATCGTTAAAGCTGCGGTAGGCCCGGGGATCGCTCTCCAGGGCCTCGCTCATGTCGACTTTGTACCAGTCGATGACGCGGCGGATGAGGGTATCCTTGAAGCCCTTCATCTCGATGCGGGTGACTGAGTGCATTAGCCGCGAAAGCAGGTGGTGGGGTAACAGGTACTGCAGGGCGACGAAGAGTGTCTCGGCGACTTTCTGGGCGGTACCCTTGGGCAGGGAGGGGTTATCCTTCATGGAGTACGATCAATGTGGTCAAATCCCAGACGATAGTAACCATATCCCGATCCGGGGTAAATAGGGCGTGGAGCCGCGCCTCAAGCGCGCGCTTTCGGCGTCTCATCCCGGTTGCCCCAGTCGGACCAGGAGCCCGGATAGCCCCGTGCCTGAGGGTAGCCCAGATATTTGAGCACGAACCAGGCAAGGGAGGAGCGATGGTGGGTTTGGCAGTAAGCAATCACCTCCTTGTCGGGAGTGATGCCGAGGCCTTCGAGGAACCCTCGCAGCACCGTTTCGGCCTTGAGCCGCAGGTTATTACCGCGGTCCATCAGCTCCAGCCAGTCGAGATTGAGCGCACCGGGGATGTGGCCGGGATGCTGCGAGAAGCGGGAGATGCCCCGATACTCGTTGGCGCTGCGGGCATCCCAGAGGGCCAGGTCGTCCGCGCCCAGTCGTTGCAGGATATGCTCCCGCTGTGCCACGGCTGCCGCATTGGGTTGGGCGTGGAAGCTGGCGGGTCGCAGTTCCACCGCATCCCGGTTGATGGGGTGGCCCTCATTGGCCCAGGCCTGCAGTCCACCGTTGAGCAGCGAGTAGCGTTGGTGTCCCATCGCCTCCAGGCTCCAGAGCAGGCGTGAGGCGTTGCCGCCCCCTTCGTCGTCGTAGGCGACTACCCAACTGTCGTTGCCGATGCCATTGGCCGAGAAGACCTGCTCCAGTTGATCCGGCACAGGCAGCAAGCCGTAAGTCGGATGATTAGAGGCGACAATCTGGCCATAGGGCAGGTGGCAGGCGCCGGGGATATGCAGCTGCTGGTAGGTGGTGTCCTTGCACAGATCCACCACCAGCAGATCGGCTGCACCGAGCCGGGGACGCAACTCCGCCGGCTCGATCAGCAGAGGCAGGTCGTCCACCACCTCAGGCCTGCAGGGCTTGCTGTACGGCAGTCAGGGCGACACCACTATTGATTGGGGCCTTGAGATCGCTCAGAACCGCCTCCAGGGCGCCCACGCACAACAGGATATTCTCGGCGCGGGCGCTGTGGCCCATCAAGCCGATGCGCCAGACCTTGCCGGCCAGGGCGCCGAGGCCGGCGCCCAGCTCCAGGTTGTATTCGTTGAGCAGGCGTGCGCGCACGACGGCGTCGTCGACCCCCTCGGGAATGGAGACGGCGTTGAGCTGGGGCAGACGGTGGGCCTCGTCGACAATGAAGGTCAACCCCATCGCCTCCAGACCCGCCTTGAGGGCGTTGTGCATGTGGCGGTGGCGTTGCCAGGCGTTCTCCAGCCCCTCCTCCTGCAGCATCACCAGCGCTTCGTGGAAGCCGTAGAGGGCGTTCACCGGCGCGGTGTGGTGGTAGGCCCGTTTCTGGCCGCTGCCCCAGTAACCCATCACCAGGTTGAGGTCGAGAAACCAGCTCTGTACCTTGCCGCTGCGGCTACGCACCTTTTGCAAGGCACGCTCGCTGAAGCTGATGGGCGAGATGCCCGGGGTGCAGGAGAGGCACTTCTGGGTGCCGGAGTAGATGGCGTCGATCTGCCACTCGTCCACCTTCAGTTCGCAGCCGCCGAGAGATGTGACGGCGTCGACGATGGCCAGGCAGTCGTGGCGGTGGGCCAGCTCCACCAGCTCCTTGGCGTCGGAGCGGGCGCCGGTAGAGGTCTCCGCGTGGACGAAGGCAAGGATCTTGGCGTCAGGATTGGCTTGTAACGCCGCTTCTACCTTAGCCAGGTCGACCGCCGTGCCCCATTCGTCCTCCACCATTACCGGGGTGCCACCACAGCGCTCCACATTCTCCTTCATGCGCCCGCCGAAGACGCCGTTCTGGCAGACGATCGCTTTGTCGCCCGGCTCCAGCAGGTTGACGAAGCAGGTCTCCATGCCGGCCGAGCCAGGGGCGGAGACCGGCATGGTGAGGGCGTTGTCGGTCTTGAAGGCATATTGTAGTAGATGCTTAGTCTCCTCCATCATCTCAATGAACACCGGATCGAGATGGCCGATGGTCGGTCGCGACAGGGCCTCGAGAATACGGGGATGGACATCGGAAGGGCCAGGGCCCATCAGGGTCCGGATGGGCGGATTGAAACTCGATGTGGTCATGCGGTTGTGCCTTTTTTTGCTTTACGATGTTGTTCGACGTTCAACTGCTTAACCTGAATGATTCATCCGGGAAAGCGACAATCGGTTACACTTCATACTTTACGAATGCTCCAGGAATAATCAATAAAAACAGCAGGTAAGTTTCTTTGTCTAAGCGACTGGGTGAAACATTCGGGTTAAGTTAGGTTGAGTATAAGTGGCTTGATGATGGGGCTTCAAGCCGATACCCCCCTTCAGTGCCTGAGTAAACTGCAACTTTCCAGTGCTGATTTCGCCTGTTTCCGATTTGCAGCGAGGTCGGTGGCGATTGTTTTTTTAGCGATTGTTCGGGAACCTAAATTATCGTTTCTCTGTCGAGCCGAAAGCAGAAATGCCAGATTTGGCGTCGGACGGGCATCGGTGGTGAGTTTGTTGCTGGTTATGTGACCCGGTTCATGTATTGGCAATAGGATCGATGATAATTTGAGGGTTGTTTTGTGGAAGTGTGATGTGCCTCTTATAGGAGAGTTCGATGTGCCGTTAGTCTTTGCCCTAACAAAAGCTACAGGGCTACTAGAATGACACATTTCGGAAAAGCATTACTGGTACTGCTGTTTGTACTTTTTCTCACTGCTTGTGGTGGTGGCGGTTCAACTACCGATGGAAGCGCCCAGAATCACGTCGATGACGACGAGTCCAATGTTGGGACTACCCAGTCTACCAAGGAGGCGGCTCCCACCCTGACAAGTGCTGCGATAAATGGCACTTATGTCATACTCAACTGGACACATGACAGTACGACGCCCGATGGCGGTTATGACGTGTTCATC
>JASFJY010000456.1:0-3774 GCA_050119415.1 Chromatiales bacterium
CTCCACCACCCTCCAGGGAACGGTCTTACCACCGATACGGATGGGGATCTCGGCATTGGGGTGGATCAACCGGTAGATCTCCCGGACTCCCTGCCTGATCAGCAGCAGGAAGCGGACCACCTTGATGCCGCCGCCGGTGGAGCCGGCGCAACCGCCGATAAAACTGGAGAAGAGCAGGAGAATGGAGATGAACCCGGGCCAGAGGGAGTAGTCTGCGGTGGTGAATCCTGTGGTGGTGCCGATGGAGACAGCCTGGAACAGGCCGCGTGTGACCGACTCATTCAACGTGCCGTAGACCCCCATCAGGAAGAGGGCCGCCGAGGCCAATAAAAAGACAAGACCGAGTGTCACGATATACATGCGGAACTCGGAATCCTTAAAGTAGATGCGCAGGCTGCGCCGCCGCACGGCAAGAAAGTGAAGCGAGAAATTGGCCCCTGAGAGCAGCATGAAGACCACCGCGATCATCTCGATAAACCGGTTGTCGTAATAGCCGATGCTCTCGTCGTGGGTAGAGAAGCCGCCGATGGCCACGGTGGAGAAGGCGTGCCCCAAGGCATCGAAGAAGCGCATCCCGCCCAGCCAGTAGGCCAGGGTGCAGCTGACAGTCAGCACCAGATAGATGAACCAGAGGGCCTTGGCAGTCTCGGTGATGCGGGGGGTCAGTTTGTTGTCCTTCATCGGACCCGGGATCTCCGCCCGATAGAGCTGCATACCACCGATACCGAGCATCGGCAGCACCGCCACCGCCAACACGATGATGCCCATGCCGCCCAGCCACTGCAGCTGCTGGCGGTAGTAGAGAATCGAGGTGGGCAGCTCGTCGATACCGACAATCACCGTGGCGCCGGTGGTTGTAAGGCCGGAGACCGACTCGAACACCGCATCGGCGATACCCATGTTGGAGTTTTCAGCCAGCAAAAAAGGCAGCGAACCGGTCAGGCCGAGCACGCTCCAGAACAGCACCACCACCAGAAAGCCGTCCCGCACCCGTAGTTCCTGGCTCTTATTGCGTACGGGCAGCCAGATGACCAATCCCAGGAAGAAGGTGAGAATAAAGGCGTCGGCAAAACCGACCAGGGCGCCGTCATCGATCCAGAAAGAGATCAACAACGGGGGCAACAGGGTCAGACTGAAGACCATCAGCAGGATCCCCAGGATGCGCTGAACCGTAGTCAGGTGCATGGTTTGTCAAACAGCAGCTGTTAAGCGCGGCATCATAGGAATGTCACCCCGACCTGGAAGAGTTTCTCCACATCACGGATACGCCGCTTGTCGACCAGAAAGAGGATCACATGATCCTCACTCTCAATCATGGTGTCATGATGGGCGATCAGGACCTCGTCGCCTCGCACCACCGCGCCTATGGTGGTGCCCTTGGGCAGCTTGATCTCCTCGATGGCACGGCCGACCACTTTGGAGGAGCTTCGGTCGCCGTGGGCGACCGCTTCGATCGCCTCGGCGGCGCCGCGCCGCAGGGAGTGGACCTGCACCACATCACCCCGCCTGACCCGGGTCAACAAGGTGCCAATGGTGGCCTGCTGAGGGGAGATGGCGATGTCGATGGGACCGCTCTGCACCAGATCCACATAGGCGGGCCGGTTGATCAGCGACATCACCCGCTTGGCGCCGAGCCGCTTAGCCAGCATGGCCGAAAGGATGTTGGCCTCGTCGTCGTTGGTGACGGCACAGAAGACATCGGTATTCTCGATATTCTCCTCCAGCAGCAGATTCTCGTCCGCCGCGTCACCGTGCAGCACAATGGCCATCTCGAGCCGCTCGGCGATCTCGCGTGCTCTCACCGAATTGTTCTCGATCAGCTTGACCCGGTATTTCTGCTCGAGAGCGGAGGCGAGACGGCGGCCGATGTTGCCGGCGCCGGCAACGATGAGCCTTCTATATGGGCTCTCCGTCTCGCGCAACTCGCTCATTACCGAACGGATATTCTCGGCGGCGGCGATGAAAAAGACTTCATCCTCGGCCTCGATCACGGTGTCGCCCTTGGGCTGGATCACCTTGCCCTCGCGATAGATGGCCGCCACGCTGGCGTCCACTTCCGGCATGTGATCATAGAGGGTACTCAGGGCGTGTCCCACCAGCGGTCCGCCATGATAGGCCTTGACCGCCACCAATCGCACTTTTCCATCGGCAAAATCGAGCACCTGCAGGGCGCCAGGAAACTCTATCAGCTTGAGGATATAGTCGGTGACCAGCTGTTCCGGGCTGATCAGCACATCTACCGGGAAGGCTCTGGCATCGAACAGCTGGGGATTGTCGAGATAGCCCTGGGCGCGTACCCGGGCGATCTTCATGGGGGTGTGGAACAGGGTGTAGGCAACTTGGCAGGCAACCATGTTGGTCTCGTCGCTGTTGGTCACCGCCAGGATCATGTCGGCATCCTCGGCACCGGCCCTGCGCATCACATCGGGCTGACCCGCGTGCCCCTTCACCGTGCTGAGGTCGAGCCGGTTTTGCAGCTCCTGCAACAGGGCCGCGTTCTGATCCACCACCGTGATGTCGTTGGCCTCGCTGACCAGGGCATTGGCCACCGAGCGGCCGACCTGGCCCGCGCCTAGGATGATTATTTTCATTCTTCGTCGGGGTTTGCCTCTATCTGATCTGTCAAATCATAACTGATTCACCTGGATGACGTCAGTATGACAGGTATGCCACCCCATAATCACCCCTGTCCAACGCACGCAACACTACCCCGCCAATCCTGATAAACGAAGGCTGGAAGACGACATCTACCACGCTCGAGCCACCTACAAATCCTCTGCATCTTCACCTTATCGTCATAAAGAATTAACCAAAACATCAATTTTTCTAAAAGATTCGAGGCTAGTCTCTGCAGCGAAATTTCCTGTCCTTTTTTCGCCGACCAGCGTGTTTCAAAACCACACGCTAGACACTTACAATATGACTTGGGGAAACTAAAAATGTTGTTACGCTCTCACTTCCGTAAAACCAAGACCGCCTTGGCGGTCGCAACGGTCATCACAGGGGCCAGCCTGATCCTCACCGGTTGCGGTGATGACAAAGAAACGACTGTCGAAAATCCCTATGACGACAGCGCCCTGACGGCCCAGATCGAACAGCTCGAATCGGATCTGGAGATGCAGGAAAAACTGCTTGAGGTAGCCCTGAAACAACAGCCCGTCGGTTTCGTCGGCGTCGACTACCCGACGACCGATGCAGAGAAGCGCGCCATCCTGGCCTCTCCCTATGCGATCATCGAGACCAGCAGCTACGACATCACTCCCATCGGTTTCCACACCATTCTGCGCAGCGGCGACAAGGCTTCCGAAACCGACACCTATGTCTTCGGCCAGATCATCAACGAGAATGGCGATGCGGTCTACGCCAGCGATGGCTCCGCCGACATCTCCGACTCCAACGACTTCGCCTCCCTGCTCCCGGTTGGTGACAGCCTCTACATGGTCTCTCACTTCGAGGACCGCCCGGCCGCCATGTACCTCACCGAGTTGGACCAGGATTCATCGACCGGCGAGCTCACCGCATTGCGCTCCCGACCGCTCGACTTCTCCGACGCCAAGGGCGGCTGGGTGCACTGCGCAGGTAGCGTGACCCCCTGGAATAGCCACCTCGGCAGCGAGGAGTACGAGCCCGACGCCAGTGCCTGGAACGCTGACACCGGCACCATCGACAATGACGGCGACTACTACAACGCCATGGCCCCCTATTTCGACGGCGGCCTGCTCGACACCCACCCCTACTACTACGGCTATCAGGTCGAAGTGGAGGTGAGCGATT
>JASFJY010000457.1:0-3771 GCA_050119415.1 Chromatiales bacterium
TGATCGTGGGCACCATCAACCCGGACCATCTGACCTCGAACGTACGGCTGCTGGAGTCGGTGCTCGCCACCATCGGCTGAGTAACGTACAGGGTGCGGCTTGCCGCGCCGAAATGCAAAAGCATTATCCCGATGTATAGGGGTCAGGCAGCCCGGGACGGTTCTTGAACCGCCGGTGAATCCAAAAGTATTGCTCCGGCGCCTCCCGCACCGCCGCCTCTATAACCCGGTTGATGTGCGCGGTGTCCGCAACCACGTCATCGCTGGGAAAGTCCCCAAGCGGCGGCTGGATCACCAGGCGATAACCCTGATTTTCCGGTAGTCGGTAGCCGAAAAAGGGCAGCACCGGCGCGCCACTCACCTTGGCCAACCGGGAGGTGCCCAGATTGGTGGACGCCGGGACATCGAAAAAGGGAACCAGGGCGCTGTTGGGGTCGCTGTAGCTCTGATCGGGGGCGTACCAGATCGCCTGATTCTGTTTCAGGGTCTTGATGACCTGGCGCATGTCGCCCCGGGTGATGGCGGCGCTGAAACGCTGTTCCCGGTTGCGCCGGAAGGTTTGCTCGATCACCGGGTTCTCATGCGGGCGGTACATCACCGCGAAAGGGTGGAACAGACTGAGCAGGCGGCCGCTCATCTCCAGGTCGGAGAAGTGGGCGCTGAGCAGGATCGCACCCTTGCCCAGCGCGAGGGCTTGCTGAAGGTGTTGCAGGCCTTCAATGTCAACCAGCTTGCGCAGCAGACGGTCACTCGACCACCAGGCCATGGCTGTGGTCAGCAAGCCGATGCCGATGGCTTCAAAGTGTTGCAGCAACAGCTTGGCTCGCTCCTCGTTACTCTGTTCGGGGAAGCAGAGCGCCAGATTGGTCTCGGCGATGTGCCGACGTCGTTCGGAGGCTCGCATCACCAATCGCCCCAGCCGCTTGCCGAGCCACTGGATGGCGGCATAGGGGAGGGCGCGACAGATCAGCCAGAGCAGAGCCAGCCCAACATACGTGGACCAGTGGCGAAGGGCAGAAGTCGATTTCTTGGATTTTGACGACACGTGGAGAGTGAAGGATTAGAAATAAAGGATGTCTACAACGGCTCCGCAGTATAGGACGAACTGCCGGTTATGGCGAACTGTCCGGTGAAAACTCCCTTGTGGTTCAATACATCATCCAGCAGCGGATTTGCGATTGCATCAATAGCCTGCTATTGATGCATGAGCAAATCCGCTGCTGGACAGTGAGACCGGTGCGAGGGCGCGTTCAGCGTGGGCCAGTTACACTTTCTACGTTGCAAATATTCAAGAAACAACATGACAAGACGGTAAGTTAGTGATTTTTTTAAGCGACCGGATGAAACATTCGGGCTAGACTCCATGCGTTATCTCTATTCCGCCCTTTTTACCCTCATTGCCCCGTTTTATCTGCTGCGTCTCTACTGGCGTGGATTCAAGTCGCCTGCCTATCGGGAGCGTTGGCACGAGCGTTTCGGTCTGTTCGATGATGCGGTGCGACAGGGCGGTATCTGGGTGCACGCGGTATCGGTGGGAGAGGTATTGGCGATTGCCCGTCTGGTGCGTCGGCTGCTGGAACGTTATCCCGACCTACCGGTGTTGATTACCACCACCACGCCTACCGGTGCCGAGCGGGTCAGGGCCCTCTTCGGTGACGAAGTGGAACACCGTTACGCCCCCATCGATCTGCCCTGGGTGGTGTGCCGCTTCCTGCGTGCCTACCGTCCCCGGCTGTTGATTCTGGTCGAGACTGAAATATGGCCCAACTTGATCCACTACGCCAGACGGGCCGGAGTGCCGAGCCTGTTGGCAAATGCCCGGCTCTCCCTGCGTTCCGCCCAACGTTATCACCGGGTGGCGGCCTTGACTCGCGAGGCGTTGCGTAATATCAGCGTGATCGCCCCCCATGGCGAAGGGGACGGCGAGCGCTTTCTGACCCTGGGCGCCCGGCCTAAACAAGTAGAGGTGACCGGCAGCATCAAGTTTGATGTCCACCTGCCCGGCAGCCTGCGGGAGCGGGCTGACGTAATGCGGCGCGACTGGGGCTGTCAAAGGCCGGTGTGGCTGGCTGCCAGCACCCACGAGGGGGAGGATGAGCTGCTGCTGCAGGCCCATGCCGCAGTCCGGCAACAGATCGACGATGCCCTGCTGGTGTTGGTGCCGAGACATCCGGAGCGTTTCGATCGGGTCGCCCAGCTGGTGGAGGATGCCGGTTTCTCCCTAGTGCGCCGAAGCGAACAGCGCCCCTGTGAAGCGCAAACGTCGGTTTTTCTCGGCGATTCCATGGGCGAGTTGACCCTCTTCATGGGCGCTTCGGATATGGCCTTCATCGGCGGCAGCCTGGTGCCTCACGGCGGCCACAACATCCTCGAGGCATCGGCCCAGGGGGTGGCGGTGGTCTTCGGACCCCACATGTTCAACTTCAGCGAGATCAGCGAGCTCTTCCTCGCTCAGGGGGCGGCGGTGCAGGTCGACTCGGTCGACGTCCTGTCGAAGCAAGTGATCGGCTGGCTCGGCGACGCCAGTGAACGCAGCCGTATCGGAGAGGCGGGGCGTACGCTGGTGGACAAAAACAGGGGCGCGCTGGAGCGCCTGATGCGCCTGGTGGAGCGGTTGCTTAAGTCAGCAGGTCAATAGATATCGTAATCTTCAAAGATCCAATCGACGAACCGGTTGCGCTGTGCTTTGCGTTCGCGCAGAACCTCTTTCAAATTGTTGAGGTTGCGTAAAAAACCAACGAGTTCTTGATTCTGTGCCGATTCCTGCTCCAGTTCCTTTTGCCAGAGCTTTAGGGTTTCCCGGCGTTTCTTCTGATTGCGATGGTAGAGCAACTCGTAGACCAGCTCCCGCTCTGGGTGAGCAGTAATATATACAGTTTGTTCGTGTTTCAGCTTAACGAGTTGCTCTTCAAGAAGGTCACAGACGGTTTCCATCTCTTTCTCAGCGAGTTGAATCTCTTGCCCACTGAGGGCTTCGCTGTAGATTTTGAGTATGCTCAGGACATCATTCTCTTTGCGTGCGGACAATAACTCAGTAAGCTGTTGTTGCTTATGCCGGCGGCTCTCAGGGTCGGGTTCACGATCGGGGTGCAGGTTCTGAGCCGCGCGACGAAACAGGGTTTTGATCCATGTGCTGTCCATCACTTGGTCGCGAGGGTCCCAGTCGCCAAACGATCCACAATGTTCTTGCTTATTTTCTCCGGTTTCCCGGAACCAATCGTCAGGATCGGGTGGAATATCGTCGAAACCGAACATGTCGTCCTGGTAGTCCTCTTCATCAACGTAGTTGTTGTATTCTTCTCTTGATTCATTCGCGAACGATTCGTGGATATGCTCTCGGAGCTGTTCCCTAGTCATACCAAGAACTTTGGCCAGGGATTCCTCATATTTGATTTGCAGTTGTTCGCCGGTTTCTGGGGCCAGGGGAGTGATGCGATGAATGATGAGATCTTCAAGCCAGTCACTGATTTCGTTGCGCTGCCACTCGGAGAGACTCTTGCGGCCGGCGAAAGTGGTCAGCTTCGTCGCCAGGGCGATCAGTGTGTCTAATTGCTTGAGATTTGCCTCGTGAGTATGGTGGCGATAGCTATGGGTCAACTCATCCAGTTCTTTTTCGAACCGTTCATTGAGTCTTCTCTGGCGCTCTATCTGTTTATGCAGCTTTTCAAACCGCTTCTGTAAAGGGCTTTTTTGCTTTCGTCCGTTTTTTTTGCCAACCAGCGTAATTTCCATAAGTCATCCTGATGACAGCAGTTAATTCCAAGGAATAGCT
>JASFJY010000458.1:0-3756 GCA_050119415.1 Chromatiales bacterium
GGAGGAAGCGCCGATGGCCCGAATCGCCGAAGCGATCATCGACCGACTCAAGCGGGAGGTCTCGCTGCTGGCCCTGGTGGAAGCCGCCGGCATCGCGCTGAAGCGTCACGGCAAGGACTATCTGGGGCTGTGCCCCTTCTGGATCAATGGGGTCAGACTCGATTTAGGATCAATGGGATCAGACTCGAATGGAGCTTACATAAGAAGTAAGTGGCTGTGAATCCGCTTTGGTGTCTGTCTCTTGCTCTTCTCTGAGCGACTTGTTGACCAGCAGACGATTAATCCCCTGCCGGCCTATGTCTGCCTTCCTATTTGCATATCCATCTGCACGCACTTCAGCAGTCCGTAGTCATATTTCCCTTCCAGTGCCTCATAGACAGGCCTGAGTCTGCCATCCTCGCAATACTGTTCGATGGCGAAACGGATAGCACTGAGCTGCTCATGGGGTATCGACAGGATTTCCAGGGAGAGTCGTTGTTGCTCGATGGCGCTCGCCAGGTGGTTGTAGACGGTGGCCAGGGTGAGTTGCCGTTCGTGGGCAATTTGCTTTACATCAAGACCTTTCTCCAGCTGATGCAGTGTCTCGGCTACAGTGTCCTGGGTCGTTGTTTCAGGCTGCGCTTGGTAGCTCTGCAACAGCTGCAGAAAGGTCTCTCCATAGCTCTCCAGCTTGCGGTCTCCGACACCGGAGATGCTGGCGAGCTCCTGTCTGTTCCTGGGGCGACGTTGCGCCATCTCCATCAAGGTGGCATCGTGGAAGATGATGTAGGCCGGCACGCCCTGGGTCTCCGCCAGTTGCCGGCGCAGTGAGCGCAGGGCTTCCCAGAGCCCCTCGTCAATGGCCGACTCAGAGAGGCGTTCGCCGGTTTCGCGGGTCTTGCGCTTGGCGGCCTTGCGTGCCTTGCGCAACATTAGCGGCATTTCTCCCCGCAGCACAGGGCGACTGGCCTGGGTCAGATGCAATCCGCCGTAGCCTTCCAGGTCGACTGCCAACAGGCCGCGGGCGATGAGCTGTCGATAGATGGTGCGCCATTCGCTGGCGCTGTGCTCCTGGCCGATGCCGTAGGTGGAGACTTGGTGGTGGCGGAATTGCTGGATACGCTCGTTCTCCTTACCCAGCAGCACATCGATCAGGTAGTTGACGCCGAAGCGTTGGCCGGTGCGGTGGACGCAGGACAGCGCCTTCTGTGCCGCCACCGTGGCGTCCCAGGTTTCCGGCGGTTGCAGGCAGGTGTCGCAGTTGCCGCAGGGTTCTTGTAGAGGATCGGCGAAGTAGTCGAGCAGGGCCTGGCGGCGGCAGGTGGTTATCTCGCACAGGGCCAGCATGGCGTCGAGCTTGTGGCGTTCGATGCGTTTGTGCTGCTCGTCGGCCTCGGAGGTCGCCTGCATCTGGCGTAGGGTGATCACGTCCTGCAGGCCGTAGACCATCCAGGCATCCGCCGGCAGGCCGTCGCGGCCGGCGCGGCCCGTCTCCTGGTAGTAGGCCTCGATGCTCTTGGGCAGGTTGAGGTGGGCGACAAAACGCACGTCGGGTTTGTCTATGCCCATGCCGAAGGCGATGGTGGCGACGATGACGATGCCCTCTTCACGCAGGAAGCGAGTCTGATGTGCTTCACGCAGACGGTTCTCCATGCCGGCGTGATAGGGCAGGGCCTCGATGCCATGCTCCCGTAACCAGGCCGCTACCTCGTCGACCCGCTTGCGCGACAGGCAGTAGACGATGCCCGCCTCGCCGTGATGTTCGTCCTGGATGAAACGCAGCAGGCGCGTGCGGGCATTGCCATCGTTCTCGTAGATCCGGTAGCGGATGTTGGGGCGGTCGAAACCGGCGATGAAGCGGGCCGCCTCATGTAGCGCCAGGCGTTCGATGATCTCCTTGCGTGTCGGTTCGTCGGCGGTGGCGGTTAATGCGATGCGGGGGACTCCCGGGAAACGCTCATGCAGCTGTGAGAGTTGGATGTACTCCGGGCGGAAGTCGTGCCCCCACTGGGAGACGCAGTGCGCTTCGTCGATGGCGAACAGGGCCAGGCGTGAGGCTTCGAGCAGCTCCAGCATGCGTGGTGTCAGCAGCCGCTCCGGCGCGACATAGAGCAGGTCGAGTTGCCCCGTCAGCAGCCGCTGTTCCACCCGCCTGGCTTCATCCGGCGTCAGTGCGGAGTTGAGACAGGCGGCGCGCGCCCCGAGCTGGCGCAGGGCGGCGACCTGATCCTGCATCAGGGCGATCAGGGGCGAGATGACGATGCCGGTGCCCTCGCGCACCATGGCGGGGATCTGGTAGCAGAGCGATTTGCCGCCGCCGGTGGGCATCAACACCAGGGCGTCTCCGCCCTCGATCAGGTGGTCGATAATGCGGTCCTGCGGCGGTCTGAAATCGCTGTAGCCGAAGGTGTGGCGGAGGATTTCGAGAGCGGTTTTGGCTTTTTCGGTTGTGCTGGCGGGGTCAGTCATCCATGACATTATCCGATCCTTTTCTCTTTCTGTCAGTGGTTCTTTGTGTTGCGATCTCTGCGACGAATCCATAGTATGGCTCGCGCGCATGACTGTGTGTAGTTTATTTAACCGTAGCGGAGACAACTGCTGGCGGGCGTGGCGATACGTCCGCTCATCGTCGGGTTACGCTGCGCTAACCGGACCTACATGCTGGGTAGTGGCCGGCCGTATCATCGGACAATGTCGGGTAGGGTGCGGCTTGCCGCACCGTTATACTATCCGTAATCGTACTAATCCCCTAGTTTAATCCCGGATAATTGCAAGATGTGTGGAATTTGCGGTGAATTGCGTTTCGACGGCCGGCCGGCGGACCTGACGGCCATTGCCAGGATGAATGAGCGGCTGCGGCAGCGCGGGCCGGATCACGGTGGTAGTTACAGCGACGGGGCGCTCGGCTTCGGTCATCGGCGCCTCTCCATCATCGATCTGTCGGAACACGCCAACCAGCCGATGGTGGATCAACAGCTCAACCTGGCGCTGGTCTTCAACGGCGCCATCTATAATTACAAGGATCTGCGCGCCGAACTCATCGGGCTTGGCTACCGTTTCTTTTCCGACGGTGACACCGAGGTGATCCTCAAGGCCTACCACGCCTGGGGCGAGGCGTGTGTCGAGCGCCTGCACGGCATGTTCGCCTTCGCCATCTGGCATTGCGAGCGCAAATCCCTCTTCCTGGCCCGCGACCGTTTTGGTATCAAACCCCTCTACTACAGCCAGGACGGCGCGCGCCTGCGTTTCGCCTCCAATACCCAGGCACTGCTGGCCGCCGGCGGGGTGGATACCGCTATCGATCCGGTGGCCCTGCACCACCAGTTCACCCTGCACGGGGTGGTGCCGGCCCCTCATACCGTGTTCCAGGGTATCCGCAAGCTGCCGCCGTCTCATTGCATGTTGATCGATGAGAAGGGCACAGAGCGCCTGCGCCGCTATTGGCACTACACCGCCACCCGTCCCGCCATGGCGCGATCGGAGGAGGAGTGGCTTGACGATATCCACACCGCCCTGCGCGAGGCGGTGCGCAAGCGCAACGAGATCGCCGATGTGCCGGTGGGGGTACTGCTCTCCGGCGGCCTCGATTCGAGCCTGTTGGTGGCTCTGCTGGCGGAGGCCGGCGTCTCCGACCTGCACACCTTCTCGGTCGGTTTCGAGGATCAACCGGAGGAGAAGGGCAGCGAATTCGAATACTCCGATCCGGTGGCGGCCATGTACGGTACCCGCCACCACAAGTTCCTGGTACCCAACGAGGAGGTGCTCAAGCGTCTGCCG